>NZ_JABXWD010000350.1 GCF_019173545.1 Candidatus Magnetobacterium casense
TAAGGGCCGGCACGGACAAGGATTTCCAGTATGTGTTTACTGGCCACTGGCACCATCACGCCATGCTTGATAGCAGCATCATCATGTGTCCGTCAATGATAGGGGCAAATCAGTTCAGCCGGTTCAAGTTGCACAGGAAGTCTTCCCCGGAGCAGTTATTGGCCTTCTTCACGGAGAAACACGGGCTTGTGAGCCAATGGCCTATCAAGTTAGGGTAGTAGGACATGGGGGCTGAAGTCATAGAACTGTTCGAAAAGGAACGGGGTTATGGGCAATGCCCGGAATGCGATGGCTTGGAGTTCTATATCAAGTTGGATGAAGAAAACCACCTAGACGGTTTCGAATGTTCCAACTGCGGTTGGGATGGTGGGATTATCCAAATTGAATAACTCGAAACCGGGGTTCGACTTACATTGTACTTCTCAAGCCTACGCGGAGTCAACGGTAAGCAGCCCGGTTTCGGGTAAATCTATCACCGCAAGGAGGATGAAGTAGTGGAAAATTCAAGTAGAAATCCAGTGAAAGCAATATGGGCGGTAGTTATCTTCCTTGCCGTGACAGTTTTGGTATTGAAGCTGTGCGGGTGTGCTACTTCACCAAGTAGCCAAGAATCGGTACATAGGGTGATTGTGACATGCGAGAACGGCAAGGCCACTGAACAGCAAAAAGAAGACGCAATCAAGAAGGTCATGACCGTGCCGTACACGGACCCCGAATTGCCTACAGGATCATACATAATTGGTGACACTGGGTATTTTACCCTATGGGCGCACATAGGAACTATGGACTGCTTGAACTTATTCAAGAGCATTGAAGTCATGAAGTTCAAGAAGATTGGTAAGTTACATATGCTGATCAACAGTGGAGGAGGGTCCGCCTTTGACGGTATGGCCCTTGCAGACCTGCTTATCCGGGCAAGCAAGGACGGCATGGAGGTTACCTGTGAGGCTTCCGGGGTAGTGGCTTCAGCGGCAGTCCCAATATTTGCAGTTGGGACCAAGCGGATAGCCAGCAAAGGCACAATTTTCATGATCCACGAGGGGAAACTCCATAAGTTCTTGGCGGCGGAAGGGAAGGACGATTTGCGATCGCAACAGGAAATGTTGGACATGGAGGAGACTAGATACAATACTATCCTATCAGAGAGGTCAAAACTGTCCATTTCGGAGATCGAGAAAATGTGCAAACGAACCACTTGGTTTACAGCGGAGAAAGCCAAGGAGTGGGGATTTGTGGACGAAATCAAATGACTTTTGAAGTAATCACCTGGATTCTGGCGGGACTTGCGGCGACCGGGACGATTTTCTGTATCCACCGTAAGCGGACTTGTTTCTTTATCTGGATGGTGTCGGATTCAGGGTGGGCGATAGTGGATTATTCGAGGGGGATCTACGCACAGATGGCCCTGTACGTCTTCTTCTTTGGGTTGGCCGTATGGGGAGCATGGGCATGGAAGAAAAAAAACAGTGCGAGATGGTGACGGTCCCAAAGAAACAACTAGAAGCACTTGAGGCAGCCGTTACCTTGCTGTCATTGCCGAAATCCAAACTTGTGGAGATGATTCTAGATGGCCGAAAATTGGACTCTTCCCCCAGTTTTACGAAAGCAATGGATGCCTTCAAATGCGAGATCAACAAAGGTGATTAAGCCGACTTTTGATCTTACGGGAAGGCGACTAAGTATCAAGAAGATTCTCGTTGCCTTGGGTGCAAGGCGCTATGACGTGTATACTTCCCCAGTCCGGTCCCGGAAGCTAGTGGGCAGGCATTGCAATGGATTTTGGCAGAATCACCATCCCGAAGAAGTCATGAGTTGGCTTTCCAAGCTCTACCGGGAAGCGGTAAAACGGGCGCAGAATGAGGCAGAATTGAAGGAAGTCAACATATTAAGGGATAAGGGTATGCACCTTTTGAGGTATAGATGACACGATTCTTTCACTACCCCTTGGACAGCATCCAAGGGTCGCCCTGGGGCCGGGAGACCTCGACTCCCCACACTGATGACCGAGAGTGACTGACGGACCCGGCCCTGGGGATCTAACGGGAGAACTGACATGGGGATACGCTGAGGGATATACGAAATATTACGGATGTGGAGCTTTGGGCTATGCTCCAAGCTATAATCAAAGAACTCAAATACCGGTCAGAGTGTGACCGACTGGCAAAACAAAATGCTACCACAAATTCAAAGAGGTGATCTCTTCTTGACCCGCTCGGAAACCCTTCTGGGGGCGTCAATTCGTGCCCTGGAAGCGTATTGGGCACCTGATGGGTATGCAGAGTACAACCATGCCGGTTTCTTCTTCTGTACGTGCCATGACGGGGCCGTGGCATGCAGTATCGAGGCCCTCCCTGAAGGAATCTTTGGCCGTCGCTGGCCAGATGAGTTCATGGGGGAGCAGATCCTAATTGCCCGGCATGAGGCTATGGACGAATTTCGCTTCTGGCAGGGGTTTGGACGGGTGGAAATGGAGATAGGGGAGAAATACCCTTTCCACCGGCTCCTGCTCCATGCTCTGGGGCCGCTGGCGGAAATCAACATCATGGATATGAACGTGTGTTCGGAAATCGTACAGATGTTCTGCTTCTTCTCGGGGCTTACCAGGGATCGGCGGGGTTGGAACCCGGATTCGTGCCACGAGTGGCTGAAACAGAATAGACGGATAGACTACGTTTTCGAGGGGGTGCCGTGATGGACTGGAGAACATGGCTCAAAGGATTGGTGAGTGCTGGGATAGGGGCGGCGGCGAATTCCGTTACCGTCATGATCGTGGCCCCGGAGACCTTCAATATCAACGAGGGACTTCCGAAGCTCGGGGCCGTGGCTGCGGTTTCGGCTTTGGTTGCTGTGGCTGGATACCTGAAGCAAAGTCCGTTGCCGAAGTGATTTAGGGCTAAGTTTCACGTTCTCCTCTTGCTACCCTGTCCGCCTCGTCCAGCAGGAGAGCATCTTCGATGTCGTCTTTGAAGGCTAATAGCACTTCGGCTGCATCATGCCGTAGTTCATCCTTAAGTTCGAAATAGCGTAACATCAACTTGCCTTCGGGCTCTATCAATTCCTCCACATGAGTCTTCATGACCGCCTCACTATCATATCCGATGCTTTTGTGATCAAGAGTTCCCCTAACGTAATAGCATGTTCTGGAGATAATAAAAGTTTGTCGCCATTTTCCCCGAATAAAATCACAAGATGATCACCCGCACTCTTAACAACGATGGAAACAAGACCTTCGTTTTCTTCGCTCATCCCCTCTTCCTCCCCGCCCTGCACCGTGGCAACCCCATGGCGCGTTTCCACATGATCACAGTTACCGAGCTCACCCCCAACCACCAACCGACCTTCCGACATCCCCAACCGTGAAGGGTGAAGAACTCCAGCATGTCTCTCCCCGTGGGAAACCCCTGACACTCGGCCAGCCAAGTCAGGAGGGGGGTTGACTCATTCAGTATCTGTCTCATGGTCTCTTCACCCTCATGATGGTCAGGTTTGTCCACCCCTTTTCTTTCAATTCATTCGCTATCTCTCTAGCACGGCAGAGAGT
>NZ_JABXWD010000351.1 GCF_019173545.1 Candidatus Magnetobacterium casense
ACGGACAGTTGATCATAGAAGTAATCCCCGAACTGGAACTGGTCATCGGCACACAGGAGCCACCGCTGCCCCTTCCCCCGACGGAGTCGCAGAATCGCTTCAACTGGTGCTTTCAAAACTTTGTGGGCGTCTTTGCCACGCTCCAACATCCGCTGGTACTGTTTCTGGACGACTTGCAGTGGGCGGATATGTCTTCGCTGAAGCTGATCGAACTCTTGATGACCAACGAGGACAGTTGCCATCTTCTGATGGTGCTGTCCTGGCGCAGCAACGAAGTAGACAACGCCCATCCGTTGACCCGAACCCTCCGCGAGATAGGGCAGCGACAGGTGGCGATACACTCCGTGGTGCTGGATGCCCTGGAGGAGGTCAACGTCAATGAGATGCTTTCCGAAACCCTGCATCGCCCCAAGTCCGAAACCCTGCCGTTGGCACAACTGCTGCTTAAAAAGACCGACGGCAATCCCTTCTTCCTCAAGAAACTGCTAATCTCCTTGTATGAGGATGGCCTGATTGAGCTTGTCCCCTCTGCGTTGAGCTGGAGCTGGGATATGCCGGGGATACTGAGGGCAAGTATATCGGAAAATGTGGTAGAGTTCATGGTAAACCGGATCAAAAAACTGACCCCTGCCACCCAAGCCATCCTGAAATCCGCCTCCTGTCTGGGTAGCACCTTTGGTTTAAAGATGTTGTCGCTGCTTCACCGCAAAGGCATGAAGGAGACATTTGGTGAACTATGGGAAGCCCTTGAGGAAGAATTGATACTCCCACTGGATAATGCGTGGAAATTTATCTCCGACTCGGAACCTCGGTGCGTTCTTATGCGCTTTGCCCATGACCGCATCCAGCAATCGGCAGCATCACTCTTATCACCAGAACAGACCGCAGAACTCCACTTCACTATCGGCTCACTGATGACACAGCACATGGACAAGGAAAAAGAGGAAGAACACCTCTTTGAAATCGTCAACCACTTCAATCAGGCATTGCACCTTGCCACAACAGCGGAGGACAAGACCAAAATCCGCTTGCTAAACCTCAGAGCCGCCCACAAAGCCAGACTGTCTCTGGCCTATGAGACCGAATTCCACTGCATGAAGTCGGCACAGTCGCTGTTGGATAAGGATGCCTGGAGCACGGCTTATCAGGAAACCTTGAGGATTTACACGGAGACCACCGAGGCGTCATTTCATATCGGGGACTTTGCTCAGATGGATGCCGCATCAGGGGAGGTTCTCAGCCACGCCGAGGCATTCCTGGATAAGGTCCCGGTCTATCTGCTGCAGAGCAACAGGCGCATAGCGGAAAATCACCAGCGGGATGCCATTGTAATGCTGTTGCCTGTGCTGGCAGAGTTGGGAGTGCATCTGCCTGAAAATCCGGCAATGTCCGACGTCCAACAGAAGATGGCCGTGGTAGTAACAAAGCTCTCAGGATACACTATTGAGGCACTCCTTGAGCTACCTGCCGTCAATGACCCCCACAAGCTGGCTGCCATACGGATCATGACCAACGTGATCCCCTCTGCATGTCGTATAGACCCTGTTTTATTTTCGCTTATGACCCTGGAATGTGTGGAGTTGACAATCGCCCTGGGGAGTAATCCCTTGTCCTGTCTGGTGTACGGGGCCTATGGAATACTACAGACCGTGCTGGGTGATTTTGACTCAGGCTACCGGTTTGCCCTGCTGGCAAAGCAGATGATAGAACGCTTTAATGACAAAACCATCAAACCAATCGTCTTTAATGTCTGGTATGCCTTTATCCAGAATCACAAGGAACATCTGAATCGTTCGGTTACGGGGTTGCTGGAGGTGCATTCCTTGGCGATGGCAGTGGGCAACTTTGAGTTTGCCGCCATCCCGATCCATTTTCTCTGCTGTCATAGTCTGTTTTTGGGAAAACCCCTGACTGAACTCAGAGATGAAATGGCCCACCACATCGATGTCATGCGCAAGATCAACCAGATACTATCGGTGCGTCACACGCAACCCTGGCATCAGGTCGTCCTGAACCTCATCGAGGCCCCACAAGACCCATGGCAACTCCAGGGAAGCGTCTGTAATGAGTCCGAATTCCTGCCGATTCTGCAACAGGTCGAGGACCTCTACGCCATGCAGTTGTTCTACTTTGCCAAGGCCATGCTGGCCTACTGGGGGGGACGCTATCAACAGGCACAAGGGCATATAATCCTGGCAGAGCAATATCTGGATGCGGTGGCCGGCACGTTTCTGACCGATTCCATGTTCTGGTTCTATCGCTGCCTGATAGCCCTGGCACTTTACGACAAGGCAACCCCTGAGATGCAGACAAAGATCCTCTCGGACGTACAGACCTGGCAGCAAAAGGTACGCCACAGCGCCGACCATGCCCCCATGAACAACCTGCATCGCCGCTACCTGATAGAGGCCGAAGTTGCACGAGTCCTGGGCAACATCCCCGAGGCCGAAGACGCCTACGACAACGCCATTGAAGAGGCACAGCTCAACGGATATCTCAGCGACGAGGCAATGGCCAATGAGCTGGCCGGAAAGTTCTACCTCAAACGCGGTAAAAGCCGAATCGCAAAGGTCTACCTGATGCAGGCCCGCTATCTCTACGAACTGTGGGGGGCAACCGCCATTGTGCAACGCATGGTGCGTCAATATGGCGCACTGGTGGAATTGACAACCACCCCAAAGCAGGACTTTAAGTCCTCATCTTCAACCTCCCCTGAGGTCTCAACGTCTCCGGAGACTCATCCCCGTTGCAGTGTCCTGGATATCTATACCCTGTTGAAGGCCTCTCAGACCATCTCCGAGGAGATACACCTCGATGGCCTGCTTGAGAAGGTAATGCGGATCATGGTTGAAAACGCCGGCGCTCAAAAAGGCATCCTGCTATTGAAGGACACAGGCTGGCAGATACAGGCCATTGTGGAGACGACATCCAATAAAGTTGAAATCTTCCAGGGGATTGACCTGGAACTGGAAGAGGGGTTGCTTGCGCGCTCGGTCATCCAGTATGTCATTCGTACGGCACAGACGCTGTTGTCAATCAATGCCTTGCGGGATGTGCGTTTCATGCGTGACCCCTATGTGCGGCAACACTCGCTAAAGTCCGTCCTGTGCGAACCAATCATGCATCAGGGGCAATTTAGCGCAATCCTGTACCTGGAAAATAACCTGGCCGTTGGCGCCTTTACCGAGGACCGCCTGGAGGTGCTGAAGATGCTCAGTGCCCAGGCCGCTATCTCCATCGAAAACGCCAGGCTCTATGCCGGCCTCGAAGAAAAGGTGCAAAAGCGCACACAACAGTTGCAGCAGACAACACAAGAGTTGGCCGAAAAAAACAAGGAACTGGCAAAGGCAAGTCAGTTCAAGAGTGAATTCCTCGCCAATATGAGTCACGAAATACGCACGCCGATGAATGCGGTTATCGGGTTCTCCGGCCTTGCATTAAAGACCAAACTGACCCCGCAACAACATGACTACCTCGTTAAGATAGAGTCATCTGCAAAGTCACTACTTGGACTTATCAACGACAT
>NZ_JABXWD010000352.1 GCF_019173545.1 Candidatus Magnetobacterium casense
CCTGCACCCTCGTTACATCAAGAGGCACCTGTGCCAACAACCCTTCCCGAACGGCTTGATTATTGGGGCGGCGTCCCACGGTTTCCTCACACGGTCAATGCCGGAGCCCCAATCGACGGACTACCAAAGTTCATAAACGAGAATCCACCAATAGACGGACTGCTGGTAATAAACGAATCAACCGGGTTGCACTCCAGATTGTACCGAGTCCCCAGATGCAACGCCCAGAACTCCACCTCGTCCATCGTAGGCCCATAAGTTACACTTACTACCGGGCCAACCACTGTCGCAGCAAAATCCGGCAACCGAGATATCGCTGTGGCAAGGTTAACAGCCGTGGCATTTACATTCATTCCCACCAGGAAATCCACGTTACTGATAAGAATGAAATTTCCTAAGTGCACTTCCACATGGCCGGTCGTGAAATTGTTGTCCAACACTGCAATAGACCCGGTTTGCCGAGCAGGTCCAGATGGAAGAACTACCGACCGAGCATTCAGATTCCCCCGATCTCTGATGATCTGCTGGGTGGTTACCGTGTTCCGCATCGGGTTCGGTTGACCCAACAGACCTGGCACCGTAGGGTCAGTCCCGTGCGGATAGGTCCTCACCAATGTTCGGAAAGGTACCCCAACCGGACGTACCTTCTTGATCATGGGGCACCTCGGGTCATAACATCATCCCGTCACCAAATGAGACCCCTTCCAGTGAAGGAGCCTTACCTGCCAAAGTCACCTGATCCAGGTTCTTGTTGCCAAGGGCATACTCACCGGGATTAAACCGAGCGACTTTAGCTCCAACCTTGCGAAATTTGGAAGCAACCGCCACGGCGGCTACGGTGAGTCGGTTGATTCCAGACGCGGTCTTTCCAAAAGCAACGATGCGCCGGGCCTCTTCCTTAGTCAGAACCCCCGCCTCAACTTTACGCGCCAAATATGCCTGAGCCTTCCGCAACTCCGACTTCTCCAGAGAAACAGTCCTATCAATGCTGGGGTGACCAACCCCTATGGGGACTTCCCTCACCGATGCCCCAGTGTAAGCTCTGGCCGTCTTGGAATTAGCCACAACCTGAGCGGCCCTTCGTGCCAATTCCTCAGGACCTACATTGAGATCCCGGAGCTTCAAAGCCATTGCTTTAGAGAGCCTCCCCTCCACAACCCAACGGGCAATACGTACCAGAACCCGATGCCGCTTGCGGTCAGTTGCCTGAACCTCACTGGTACGTACCTGGGAAACCTCCGACTTCACAGGAGTCTCCCGACTCACCCGTACATCCTCTTTGACCACCGGATGATAGGATACGGATTCTTGCCGCACATCGGGAGTGCTCAAAAACGCCCGACGAAGCTTCGACCTCGGGTCATTCTTGCTAAGAACCGAAGTCATCCGACGCCCCGACGCCACCAACCAGGGACGGTAATGCTCAAGCGCCTCTTCCCAGGGAACTTCAGAAACCATCTTCATGGAAAGCTTAGCAGCTACCGCAGGGTCATCCGTAATAACATACCTTGCCGTGCGGGCAGACCTCCTCAACTCCTTAACCCACCGACCATTTCGCAATCCAGGGAAAACTGACGCTCGGACAAACACATTCCCAACCAACCCATGGTCACTTTCAATGATCTCACACACTCTCTCGGCTCGTTCAACCCCAAGACTGGATTCTAATTCGGACTTGATAGAACTAAGCTTATGACCGAAATGAGAACGCCGAACTGCCCGCATTACTGCATCCCGCAGGTCATCAGCCGTCTTGTTCCCCGGCAACCCAGACTTCGGCCCTTCCGCGATGGATTTCTCGTACTCAACAATCTCCTTGTCCTTGTTGGGCACAAGCGACACCCCATCCGTGCGCCGATGAACTCCCCATGCCTCCTCTAATTCAGGAATACTGTTAAGCGGAGGTTCCCCGGACCGAAGGGGTTCGGGCAACCGATTTGGATCCTGTTCTTGGGTAGGGTCTAACCACTCCAAGTTGGCCACAGAGGCGGCTGTTTTTTCGACGGGGTCAAGGAACGGGCCTCCCTCTTCCTCCGAGAGCATCTCTTCTAGGACAATCCCGTCATCGTCGGTCAACTCCGGATCCTCTGTAGCCTCCTTAGGATCGGTGACAATCCCGTCCGGTAACCCAGAGAGCCCCCTGGTCTCAGGCAACCTGGCACCATCCTCAACCCCCAAGTTGTCCAGTCCCTCGAAATGGAACCCGTCCAACCCGTAGTTAGAACCATCCGTGAACGTCAACTCATCCTCAGGGAGTTCCGATTCCGCCAAACGGTCGGTCCAGTCTATGACCTTTCTCATCAATGACTCCTCTGAAGGTATCGTGCTGTCACCCGACGGGCCACCTTACCATGTTCGGCATCCATATCCTCCTCTTCCTCCTCCGCCCACTCTTCGGGATCCTTACGGATAGTCTCTACATCCTCCATGATTTCCTGTACTTGCTCACGTTCCCGAGGATCCTGTTCGTCCTGGACGGGATTCCAGTGTGGGGCATGTAACTCATCATAAAGGGTGTCAGATAAAGAACTAAGCGCCTCGGAAACGTTCATAAACGCCTTCCGCATATCGGCTATCTTCTGGATATACCCCCGACCACCCAAGCTACCATCAGGCGAAACCGTGGCGCTCTTGATCCGGGTGAATCCATTGTAAGCCGATTGAGTGTGCCCCAAAGCCATCAACGTCGACCGCAGGCATCCGGCTAACGGTTCCAGCTTCTTGGGATCAAACTTGAAATCAGCCCCAATGTCCCGCTTCGAAGGACCCGGGGCGGGCCAACCCCACTGCTTGTCGTCCCCCCCACGATCCTTGATAAACCGCACCTCTCCTGCCGTCTTCGTCCGACGAGCCAAGAAAAGGTCGGCTACTCGCTGGGGTTGTAAGCTACGGGTCATAGGTCCTCACGTCCTACAAGATTAGGTCTATAACCGAAATATCAAAGGAGTCAGTCCTAAACCACAGCAGGGACACCCTCCAAGTCCGTCCGTTCAAGCCCGAAGTCCCGCGCCAACCGATCTCGGTCTACCGTAAACCCCCTACCTGTCCACACAAGGTAACGATGAGCCATCAAGTAACCTAACCGAACCACAAAGGTTACAGGCAGCAAGGTGATTGACCCAACATGCAAAGCGTGCAACAAGAATCCTATAGCTGACCCCGGCAAAGACCCCAACAGGTCGGCCAAACTCAGGTGCCCCGTCATCGCATCTGTTAAACTCTTCATGTCCCACTCGAATTCGACGACGTTCATCCATATCCAGATGTACACCGCAACCATTAGAACGACCGACACAGTTGGAGCAACCTCCCTAACCCACACCTCAAATTGGTCTACTCGACTACGGGCCTTGGTAGAAAGCCACCGTTCAAGGCTAGGAATCTTCTTCACCAACTGAGAAATGAGGTCGTTCACCCCCATCAATTTCCCTTTCTCTAGCGTGTAAATCTTGAGTGGCCACGTATCGAACATACGGGTCACAATGTTCCGCAACACCCTATACCCTTGACTTGC
>NZ_JABXWD010000353.1 GCF_019173545.1 Candidatus Magnetobacterium casense
ATATAGCACGTTTCGATTGGATTAAATACAAGATACATGGCATTTTTACGGGGTCAAGGGGACTGGTCCCCTTGCGGGGGGTTCTGAAGGGGGGCGGAGCCGCCCCTTTTTTTTCTTTGCTTTAATTTGTTCTGCGATAGGTCATGGGGAGAAGGCTTGCCGGCAGGATGTTGTGCTTCCGCCGGCAAGTAATGAAGGGTTATTGATTGGAGAGTACACAATGGATAGATTTTAAAATTCCGACTTATATCTATTTCACATAAAATGGCATGGTTACTTGTGCTGCTTCCTGGTGAACATCCTCCACGGCCTTTTCAAACTGCGCACACATGGGCACCGATATCTTTCCGTACTGCCGCAGTGCGCAGATAAGTGCATCTATTTGTTCATCCTCGTTCAGCGAATCAAACGGCTTGGAATCTTTTAACAGTACCACCTCGTCTGTTACTCTTTGTGCAACTTCGTTAGCTCTCATAATCTTGTCTCCTTTCGCTTGTTTTTAATTCTTTCTCATATACGCTTAAGCCTATATTAACAATTTCATTCGCATTATGTATATCAAATACCGTGCCAGTAAGAATAAAGTCTCATTACACTATGACTAATGCCCGCCGACATAAGTCTGCCAGGCGTATTGGGCACTGCCGCAGGAGAAAAGTTTTCCCTCTGGTAGGGAAAAATGTTGTTGATTCTGTATCAGTCAATATTGTAACTATCTAGGGATTTCTGATAAACTCTTCTATACGGTATATTGTGAGTACAGACACATGACAGAGCTGAAAGGGTTGACCTTGGCTGAAAAGCTATATCAGTTGATAATAGGCAGGCTGGATGGTAACATGCTTGATTCAGCGTGCTATCGTGCGCAGGTATTGGGGCTTGTGGATAAGGGGATCGGTGGGTTTATAATCTTTGGCGGTCAGAGGGGACAGTTGAAGCAGTTTATAGCGGAGTGTCAGGGACGTTGCCGCAGGACGCTGCTTTTTGCCTCTGACGTTGAACGTGGCGTGGGGCAGCAGATAAGCGGGGCTACAATGTTTCCCTGTCAGATGGCTGTGGCAGCGGCAGTGAGGATGGATGTCGAGGATGATGCCATACTCCTGAGACATGGCGTTGATGCCATCGTTGCGGAGTGCATTGACATGGGGATCAACATGCCTCTGATTCCCGTCCTGGATGTAAACAGAAATCAGTTTAACCCCATTATCTGTACGAGGGCATTCTCCGACAATCCGCACACGGTATCCTGGCTTGGCCGCCTGTACGTCGAGGCCATCGAACAGGCTGGTATCATGTGCTGCGTCAAGCACTTCCCCGGACACGGAGACACCGCCACAGACTCACACATCGCCCTGCCCATAATAAGCAAGAGCTGTCAGGAACTCTACGACGTAGACCTAGTTCCCTTTTCGGATGCCATAAGTGCGGGTGCTAGGGGCATCATGGTTGGACATCTGAGCGTCCCCTGTTTCGATGAGACACCAGCCACCCTGTCGCATCGGATAGTGACAGGGCTGCTTCGCAAGAAATACATCTTTGACGGCCTCATCATAACCGATGCCCTGAACATGGACGCACTCAAGCAAATAGACAACGTACCGGCCAATTGCATCAATGCCGGCATAGATGTGTTGCTCCACCCCTTGGACGTCGATGACACGGTGGATGAACTGACTCTGGCATTAAAGACCGGCACCATAACACAGAAACAGATAGACCTGGCCTGTAAACGTATCCTCTCCGTCAAGGGCAGACTCAACATGCGTCACAGGGCCATAATAAATCCCAGGAGACACGTTCGGTTGTCGGAGCAACTGACCGAAATGTCCATAACCCTTGTAAAAGGAAAGGGAGAGATATTCCCTCTGCCCTGGCAGCCACGCCTTATAATCGTTGGAGATGATAAGTCCTGTGAGGCCTCTCCCTTGTTGACTTATTTTGATAAATGCACAAACATCAGAGAACTCTTACCTCCCTCAGATATCTCTCATACGGCAGTTGTAATAGCGGTATTTACAAGCGTCAAGGCGTGGCGTGGAAACTCCGGGCTAATCCAGAGCGACATAGACCTCATAAACGGTATTATACGTGGTTGCCGTCATTGCGTTGTCATATCTTTTGGCAGTCCCTACGTGTTACGGCACTTTGATACCGCAGACATCCTGATAGCGGCCTATGAGGAGTCCGTATACGCTCAACTGTCCGTAATCAAGGCCCTGCGCGGGGAGATGGCATTCTCCGGGCACCTGCCCGTTACAATCACACGGTGAATTTATTCTGGTTGAAAGGTCAAGGCGACATAAGGCTCTGAAAATACTTCTGAACTTTTCTCTTCAATTAATATACTCAAGTTTTCGAAAAATAGGCAAGCAATGTGGCACCGATATCGCTTAACTATTTCGCTGTTTTTTTATGCAACCTCAAGCAACTCCTTCTGTTTTTTACGCTTCCTTTCGGTATTCTTTTTTTCAACTTCCAACCATTTTTTTACAAAATCATTATCTTCTTTTATTTTATAGAGCGTTTCGATTGTGTGCAATACAAGAAAGAAAGGGGCGGCTCCGCTTATTTCGACGGGATAGCAATGGGGGAACTGTTACCGGACTTTCCACGCAGGGCATCACCCACCTGCGGGGTCAGGATTATGCCACTTTCTATGCCGATGATGAATCCCAGGATACTCGATATGTTGGAGAGAAACCTGGTCGTATCTGCCAGACCCGATGATGGCACATAGAGAATGTCACCGTTTCTCAGACGGACGTTATCGGCGTATCCCCCCTTACGGACGTTGGCAAAGTTGAGGGTATATATCTTGCCCTTGCGCAGAAGCACAACGCCCGATTCTTTGGCATCATGCGTAATGCCACCGGAAAGGGCAATTGCCTTTATAAGGGTCAGGTCGTCCTCTATGGGAATCACCCCGGGACGGGCAACCTCGCCTAAGACATATACCTTGTGGCTGTTTAGCTTCTGTGCATTTATGGTCACATCGGGCTTTACGATGTACTGAGCTAGCATGTCTTTCATCTTTGCTTCAAGCTCCTTTGTGCTGAGTCCCTTTGCATACACCTGTCCAACCAGGGGGAAGGAAAACCCACCATCGGGCCTCAGCGTGATCGAGGCCATTGACAAATCCGTGTGTCTGTAGACGTTTATGGCGATGATGTCACCGGGGCCAAGCCTTGATATCTCCTCATTGTTATTGTCCTGTTGACTATCGTTTACCAATTCTGCCAGTTGCCCCTGCGGCGCCACCTCTGATTGCACTGAGGCGCAGCCAAAGACAAAGAGCAGGAGTATCGCAGTCAGCCTGTTTACGCTCCCCCTCGAAAAACAGACATGCAATAAGCCGCTGATATTACGCAGCCATCGTCCTAAAAAAACCTTAGCCATCCGCCACTTTCTCCATATGTCATTGTAACACTACTGGATCATTGTACCCTATCTCAAGGGAGTTAGTAAAGCCATCGGTGATTATGGGACTTTGTTTCATCTAGAGTGTT
>NZ_JABXWD010000354.1 GCF_019173545.1 Candidatus Magnetobacterium casense
TACTACTTTATCCATATACTTAAATTCCTTTTTACATATCAATGGCTTTTATAATAAACAGTTTAGCCTTCTACTATAATAAATCAATATCATTTTGTCAAATTAAATTTGATATCGGGTGCATAAATTTTGGGTGGGTACTTTTTTGGGCCCTCACAAGTGTTTTAGGAGACCCCTCCCTTGTATTCCCTCCCACAAGGGGAGGGAAGTAAGACTATGACAATGATATCAGCACAAATCCCCCTCCCTTTATGGGAGGGGTTAGGGGAGGGTTCTTTATAGCATTATATCTGTCAGGACAATGGAAGAAGATTGTCAGTCATTTAACGTAAGCATACTGATGTCCACCAGAAATTTATGCACCCATCTAAAACTGACTATTGACAACATCGTTATCCATATGTTATGCTCAAAGTGCGTTTTATTTTAAAGCTAAAAAGTGCAAAAGTATAGTAAAGCCAGCAGTATGGATCACGGGCACGCTATATACTATCTTACGAGGGAGTTGATATTGTATGACTAATGGTGCAGATATAACGGACATACATTGCCTTTTGTACAAAGGACGGGAGGAGCAGTTTGACTTGATAGCGCCTTTAGTCTCGAGGCAAGAAAATTTAACCGCCGGATATCTGGCACAGTTCTTGCTTTCCCCCCCCTCTCTCTTATGTTTTATATGTTATAACATGCCTTAACAGGCTGTTCTCTAATCACCAGTACCTCAATTTGCATCTATACCACCTTTTTTAGATAGCATCGCCAGGTTTTTGTCGTTTTTGCTATGTTTTTAGCGATATTGCACAAACATGAAAAGGAGGATTGTTATGAAGGTTTTAATCAACAAGAGTAAGTGGGTAATTGCCATGTTTACCGTGATCGGGGCCATGTGCCTTGCCGGTATTGCAGACAACGCCCATGCGGCAGAGATCTATACCTTTGTCACCAAATGGGGAAGCTTCGGAGCAGGCGATGGACAGTTTTTTGGACCCAGCGGGGTGGCGGTAGACAGCGCCGGAAATGTCTACGTCGCTGACACGAATAACGACCGCATCCAGAAGTTTGACTCAAACGGTACCTTTATAACCAAGTGGGGCAGCCTCGGAGCAGGCGCTGGACAGTTTAATACGCCCATCGGGGTGGCGGTGGACAGCGCTGGAAATGTCTACGTCGCTGACTTTAGTAACCACCGTATCCAGAAGTTTGCTCCTCCCGCATCCACACCGACACCAACGCCGACATCAACACCGCCGCCGAACGATACCGTTTACTACACCCTTACCGTGAGCAAGGTAGGGACGGGCAGCGGCAGCGTAGCAGGCTCCCCCATGCAGTTGACATGGTCAGGCAACACCGGTGTTGTAACCCGCCCCGAGCACTCTGTCCAGGTCATAACGGCAGCCGCATCTGGTAACTCCACCTTTGCGGGTTGGAGCGGCGACTGCTCAGGGACAGCCGCTACCTGTGTTATGCCGATGACAAAGAATTTAAGTGTCACTGCGACGTTTAACCTGCCACTCAAGACGCTTACCGTGACCAGGGCAGGGACAGGCAACGGTACTGTCACAGCCTCACCTGGGACCCTGACGTGGTCCGGCAACACCGGCACGGCGGAGTATCCAGACGCCGCTACTGTGGTGACACTGACGGCGGCAACGTCTGATGGCTCAACCTTCACGGGTTGGACTGGTGACTGCTCAGGGACAAACACTACCTGTACGGTAACGATGTCAAAGGCCGTAAACGTGACGGCGACGTTTACACTAGTCCCCAAGCCACTCAAGACGCTTACCGTGACCAGGGCAGGGACAGGCAACGGTACTGTCACAGTCTCCCCAGGAACCCTGACGTGGTCCGGCAACACCGGCACGACAGAGTATCCGGACTCTACTGTGGTAACGCTGACGGCAACAGCCTCTTTTGATTCCATCTTTGCAGGCTGGGGCGGCGACTGCTCAGGGACAACTCCTACCTGTACGGTAACGATGTCGAAGGCCGTAAACGTAACGGCTATTTTTGGCTTAACCAGGACGCTTACCATAAATATCACAGGAGATGGTGAAGGTTCAGTTACTGCCTCAAACGGGATAATCTTCTGGAACTTTAAGACCGGCACGGCTTTATACGGCGATGGTACGGAGGTTACTCTCACAGGGACACCAATACCGGGGTCAGGTTCGATGTTCATGGGATGGACAGGGTGCGACTCCACAAATGGCCCTCAATGCGTTGTAAAGATAACGGGTTCAAGGGCTGTTACCGCCATGTTCCACATAGGCGTTAAAGATGACTTTGACGCTGACGGCAGGAGTGATATATTTTTGCAAGACAGCTCCAGCGGGGACACCGCCATATGGTTCATGAACGGGATAAACATAGTATCCAAGGCCTACCCGGCCAACGGTGTCTCCGGTGAGTGGCGCTTTTTGGCAAGGGGTGAATTTGACGGCAATGACAGGTCTGATATCGTCTGGCAGCACACCAACGGCGATGTTGTTGTCTGGTCTATGGATGGCGCAAGGATAGCAGCAACGGATTATGTGGCAAACGGTGTGCCATCAGAGTGGCAGTTTAAGGGCATTGGTGATTTCAACGGTGACGACAAGTCTGATATCCTCTGGCAACACATCAACGGCGATGTCGTCATATGGCTTATGAATGGCGCATATATAGTGGCAAGGGCTTATGTCGAAAGGGGCATTCCTTCAGTGTGGCAGATCAGGGGTGTTGGTAATTTCGACGGAGATGGTAAGGCCGATATCCTCTGGCAAGATGACAGCGGCGATCTCTCTATATGGTTTATGGACGGTTCCGGCGTTAAGAGCAAGGACTACCTCGAGCACGCCGTTGCAGCCAACTGGCAGATAAAGGCCGTTGCAGGTTTCAACGGAGACGGCATGGCAGACATCCTGTGGCAGGACAGCTCAACCGGCGACGTAGCCGTCTGGCTCGTCAACGGGGCATCCGTAATAACCAGGAGCTTTATCTCCAGGGCATTGCCAGGCAACTGGCAGCTCAAGGACACAGGCGACTACGATGGCGACGGCATATACGACATGCTCTGGCAAGACTCCTCCACCGGTGATGTTGTAGTCTGGTTTATGGACGGCACAGGTATTAGGACAAAAGACTCCATAGAGAAAGGAGTCTCAAGCAATTGGCTAATTAAATAAACGACAATGAAGGGGGAGGCGGTTTGTGGCAGGGTGTGGGGTGCCCCCTCCCACCACAGCCACAAGAACAGATACAGATTTTGTATCTTCTTTATTTTTTTAAGAGGAAAAAGGAGGGCTATGGCCCCTTTTATGCCGGTGGTCGCTGACCACCCTCCTTGTTCTTTGTATTGCAAGTGATCGAAACGCGCTATATAAGTATCCTCTTTAAAAAGCAGGGTAAAAATTATTTCACGGTTAAACCTTCATGAATAGGAGCACTATTCGCCCCCGCCCATGAAAATTGCGAGAGCCTTATGCATTGTGCCCTGGTTCTACTGCTCTTGACAGTTTTT
>NZ_JABXWD010000355.1 GCF_019173545.1 Candidatus Magnetobacterium casense
TATACCATGCCAACTGCACTGTGGGCAAGTTCGGAGTCAGGGTTGAGTTCTGCGGCCTTTTTGAAGCTCATAAGCGCACCATTGCCGTCACCGGAGAAGAACCTGGCATTGCCGAGGTTTAGGTAAGCCTCCGTGTAATCGGGTTTTGCTGCTACGGCCTTTTGCAGGAGGTCTGCTGCTTCCCTGTATCTGCTGTTGGTGAGCATCAGGGTGCCTAGGTTGAAGTAGGCGACGTAGTTGTTCCTGGTTACATTGGCGGCGTGTTGGAACAGGGTGTAGGAGTCCTTCCACACGGCAACTTGCCTCCACGTCAGGAGGCAATACACGCATAGCATTGACACTGTTATAAGCGTTGCAAGGTGTTTCAGGGCGGAGACCTTGGATACGGCCTCCGACAAGGCAAAGACCACGGTAACGGCAAGCCCCACAAGGGGAATATACATGTAACGGTCTGCCAGGGCAGCCCCGCCAACGTGAACAAATCCGATAACGGGTACAAGGCTCAGGATGTACCATAACCAGCCAACAAAGATATATGGCGCCTTTTTGATATAGAGTCCGGCCACGATAGTTAGCAGTATCAGGATCAGCAACGATGTAATGACCTTCCACATAGGGAGTGCAAAGTCAAAGGGATAAAAACATGCCAGGTTGGTTGGCCAGATGGTCATGTCGATGTACTTTACGTAGGACACCACGGCATTGGAGAGGCGTTGACTGAGTGAGAGGCGTCCAAAGAGTTCGATACCGCCCTGACTGCCCTGCGTGATGTAGGTTGCAACTGCCGTGGCAATTGATATGGCAAAGAGGGGGAGCTTTTCGATCACCGGCAAGTATCCGGCGATGATGCCAGGTGCATGGTTGTTTTTGCCGAACATACCACGGAGCCTGTCATACGGCCAGAAGTCGAGCAGGACAAGCACAGCGGGCAGCATTATCACGACAGGCTTTGACAGGATGCCAAGGACGAAGAAGGTTATAACAATCGTGTATCTCTGCCAGGAGGGTCGTGCGACGTACAAGACATAGCCGCCCATAGTCAGAAACCAGAACATGGCACTGAGCACGTCTTTTCTCTGTGACACCCATGCCACGGATTCCACGTGCAGGGGGTGGAGGGCGAAGATGGCTGCTACGATTGTGCTTTCCCAGAGGCGTCCGGTCATGTTTGCCAGCACGAGCAGCAGGAGGATGGCGTTTATCACGTGTATGATGAGGTTCACCGTGTGATGTATCCCCGGGGCAAGACCAAAGTATTCCGCTACGGCCATGTGGGATATCCACGTCAGCGGGTGCCAGATGTTTAGGTCAGTGGAACTGAATGCCCACCTGATGCCCTCCGCACGGAGTCCCCTGAAGACCATAGGGTTGCCCGTTACATACATGTTGTCGTCGTAGATGGTGAAGTCAAAATCCCCTACCTGTATGTAAACGACAGTGGTGACAACAGCCAGCGCTGCCAGTATTAATAAGACCCTGGCGATTGTGCTGCCAGTGAGGCGCTTAAGGATGTGTGATAAGTGCTTAACCATGGTTAATTAGCGTCTTCTTGTATCTTCTTTATATTTCATGGTAGCAAAAGAAAGAAAGGGGCGGCTCCGCCCCCCTTCAGAACCCCCTGCAAGGGGACCAGTCCCCTTGACCCCTTCCTGCGAAACCTTTTACCATGCTTTTTTTAGATGATCCCTTAATTATATACGCGGATAAGGGAAAAAAATGGCTACGGAGCCGACCCCTACCCGTCCCCTTTTCCGATATCCTTGCACAGTTGTTCGATGGCCTCATAGACTGCCATGCTGATGCCCTCTGCTAAGGACTTGAAGCTGCCGTCGTTTAACTTGATCCGTTTGTTGAACGTCATCCGATACAGGTTCTCACCCTGGGGATTGATCAGCTCGGCATCCAGGCTCAACTCGGCATAGGATGTCAGGGGGGCGTCGTACCTCTCAAACTTCCTGAGATTGACCTTAAGGATGTGTGAATTTACTGGGGTGATGTTGGTGACCCTGACGTCGCTGAACACGGTTTTTTTGCTGAGGGCGGTTTTCAGCTCGCCTCCGATGAGCTTGACGGGTGCGCTGTCCCACTTGGTGTAGCGTGCTATGGTGAGTTCGTATGGTGAGTTCCTGTAGGCGATGTATGGCTGTGTGAGATAGCGCGGTGAATCCACGATTATGGACAGCGGCATGGCGGGTTTGCGTTTTGGTTCGTCACCCTTCCCGGTGTCTGTGGTAGCGGTATCAGAGGGGACATAGAGGCTGTATATCTTTGTCTCCGGCATGTTGCACGACTCCAAGCATAACAACAGCACTATGAACGTTACGATTTTAATCATTGTTTTCTCCGTCTTCCTTGTATATAAATGTCCAGGGTTTGTTTTTGATCTCGTGCAGGACATCCTGGAGGTCATCCATTGTGCTTTTGAGCGATTCAAATACGCTTGACAGGTTTGTTGATTGCTTGTTAACCACGGTGTTTAGCGAATCAGAGGTCTTCGTAAATGTATTGGCCGTCGTGGTCAGGGCATTGGCCGTATCAGTGAAGGAGTTGGCCGTCTGTTCGATGGACTTGATCATAGCGCTAGCCTCTTTAAGGTCTTGGGTGGCAGTCTTTAGCAGCTCGTTGAGGTCGCCCTTGTTGTCCTTTAATACGGTGTCCATTTCGGTCAGTACACCCTGGAGCCTTTGGGTTACGTCCGTCAGGTTGGATGACAACTTCACCAGTTCACTGGAGACGGTGGTAATAGTCGTGTTGGTGTTGAGCAGGATTTCTTCGATTTTATTTCTGTTTTTTTCGCTGAATATCCTGTTGACATCCTTTATCAACGCATCGATGGAGTTTGAGACCGTGCCGAGTCTGAAAAGCAGGTCCGACAACTGTATGCGCTCCTCCGAGTCTATGATGGAGTCTGGTGGAAGTGGCTGCTTTGTGATATTCTCTAACGAGAGACCGAGATATATGTCGCCGACAAAACCTATCTGCGAAATAACGGCCTTTGTGCCCTTATACAACACGATGTTCTTGTTTACGGCCAGGACGAGCCTGACGGGTTCATTGGGCTTATCCGGCGGTATGATGTCCCGGATAGTTCCGATCCGCACTCCGCCAAGCCTCACCTGAGAGCCAACGTCCAGTCCGGCCACGTCCATAAGGCTGACGTGGTAGATATTGAACTTCTCAAACATCTGCGTGCCACCAATTGCTATCACCATTACACTGATAACGGTCAGGGCGGTTAGTACGATTATCCCTGCCCTTATCTCTTCTTTGAGGTAAGACATTTATTTATCTTAATGTACCTACAAACATTCCTTTACATTTATTCACGGGTTAAATCCCCCATGAGGATCAATCACGTGATCTATGATACTTTTTTTTAGCCTAAAGGGTCAACACGTAGCAAAAAAAGGGTGCATAAGAAAGTAGTTGGTGGCTTCGTCAAAGAAAGAATGGGGGCTTCGCCCCCTACCCCCTACAAGAAGGGCGGCTCCGCCCCC
>NZ_JABXWD010000356.1 GCF_019173545.1 Candidatus Magnetobacterium casense
CCCTGAATCCGGGTGCATAAACTTTTGGTGGGTAAGATAAACGGGGTCAAGGGGTCAGCGACCCCCGGCTCAGTGGGGGACTGGTCCCCTTGCAGGGGAGGTCAAGGAGCCAGGTGCGACCTGGAGCGGTAAAGAAGGGCGGAGCCGCCCTTCTTGTAGGGGGTAGGGGGCGAAGCCCCCATTCTTTCTTTGACGAAGCCACCAACTACTGTCTTATGCACCCTTCTTTCTCTTTTCTTTACTTGTTGAGGACGTTAAGGACACGTTTTTCTATCCACATTTTGTCCCACCAGGCAACGGGTGTGACATACTGCCCGTGCAACAGCATGGCGAAATGCAGGTGGTCTCCAGCGGCAAACCCCGTCATGCCGCTGTGTGCGACAATCGAGGCCTTCTCCACCTGCTGCCCTACGGCCACGTCAATGGAAGACAAGTGCGCATATAGGCTCATCAATCCAATCCCGTGATCGATTATCACAACATTGCCATAGATGCCAATATCTCCCGTAAATACAACAACCCCGGCGTTGGACGCCTCCACGGGGGTGTTGCTCAACGACGCCAGGTCAAACCCCAAATGACGACTGTGACTGACTATCTTGCCTTCGTACTCATAACTCCTGATGTCGCCAAAGCGGGCAAAGACCTTGCTGTTCTTCATCTGCACAAACGTACCGTTCCACAACATCTTATTGGCGCCGGTCTTGGTCGAGGCATTTATCTTTTCCTCTGCCTCTGTGCGCCACTTTTCGTTGACGGTCTTGAATGCCTCAAGCGGAGGGATGTCGGGTGTGTTCAGCATCGGATAGACTTGTTTTTTTATAAAGCTGTCGGTTATTTTCAGGGTATCTTTCCTGTAAACGGTCTTCTTTACGATTGTCGTGATTGGAGTCGTGGCCTTGTTGCCGGCCTCATCTATGGCCTCGGCAAAGATTGGCGTCTCTACGGGTGTATCCAGCCCTATGGGATAGATGACGAAAAACCGTTGTTTATCGGGCAAGATTTCGTTTGTCGCCGGATATGCGTTTTCTCCCACACGCACGTAGACGGCCTTTGCATCCCTGGACTGTATCAGAGCCGCTGCCGAAGAACCCTGGTCCGTTATGTAGGAACAGTTTATCACGGATACCTCCGGTGGGACCGTGTCTATCGTCACGGGGAGGCGCTCCTGCGTTGTCGCAAAACGCCCCGATACCGCCTTGACAGTCACCTCCGCTTTGCCGTCGCTGAGGGAGAGCTTTTTCGGTTCAACGGTCAGCGTCAGCTCAACCGTCTTACGCTTGGGCATATCCTTTACCAGTGCAGCCTCCTTACCGTCCTGGGTCAACAGAACCTCGACGTACTTGATATCGGCGTTGCTGGTGAGCCGTAGCACGACCACCTTTTGGGCCGGCAGAACACCAAACCCCTGCAACCCTTCTACAACCGGCGCCTTCGCCCTGGAAATAAACAGCACCACACCTGCAGCAATCAGTGCTACCACCATTATTGTCAATATTATGGCTGAATACTTTTTCATCTTATGGTATAACGATCCCGTAGCTTTTAATCTTCCTGTGCAGATTGCTTCGTTCAATCTGTAATGTTTCAGCGGTCTTTGAGACGTTCCACTTGTGTTTTATGAGCTGCTTGATGATGTAATCCTTTTCAAAGTTATCCCGAGCATCCCTGAGGGTTTCAAAGGCAAAATAGTCTATCGATGTGTTCTTGTAGTTGGCCACCTCGGCCCCAGTGATAACCTTGGATTGAACCATTATGAACAATCGTTCGAGCGTGTTCTTTAGCTCCCTGACGTTGCCTGGCCAGTCGTAGCCGTGCAGTATCTTCTGTGCCTCCTGGTCGATGCTCTTGACGGGTTTTCCGTATTCGTTGGCAAAGAGGTTCATGAAGAAGTCTATCAACACGGGCAGGTCTTCCTTTCGCTCACGCAGTGGGGGGACGATTATGGGGATGACGTTGAGCCTGAAGAAGAGGTCTTCACGGAACTTGCCTTCCTTGACCTCCTTTGGGAGGTCCTTGTTGGTAGCCGCTATTATGCGCACATCCACCTTGATGTTCTTGCTACCACCCACGCGCTGAAACTCCTGTGTCTCTATGACGCGTAAGACCTTTGCCTGCGTGGTCATGGACATGTCGCCGATCTCATCCAAAAAGAGCGTGCCCTCATGCGAAAGCTCAAACTTGCCCTTCTTCTTCTCAAATGCACCCGTAAAGGACCCCTTCTCATGGCCAAACAGCTCGCTCTCTATAAGCTCCGTAGGTATTGCCACGCAGTTTACTTCCACAAACGGCTTGTTTGCCCTGTCGCTGTTGAGGTGAAGGTTTCTGGCGACAAGCTCCTTGCCCGAACCACTTTCGCCCATGATCAGGACACGCGCATTACTCTTGCCGGCAATGTCAACCTGACTCTTAAGCTCAAACATGGCGGCAGAGTCGCCGATCATCATGAATCGCTTGACGTTTTCCCTCCTGAGGGACTCGTTTTGCAGTATCAGTTCTTTGCGTTCGATGGCCCGCTTGGCGCTCAGGAGCACTCGCTCCAGCGACAGCGGCTTTTCTATAAAGTCGTAGGCCCCCATCTTGGTGGACTTTACGGCCTGCTCTATCTTGCCGTGACCGGAGATGATTATCACCGGAATGTACGGACTTATACGCTTGATCTCCTCCAGGGTCTCTATGCCGTCCATGCCGGGCAACCACAGGTCAAGGAATATGACGTCGGGCGTGTGCTTGCCGACAAACTCTATCCCCTCCTCACCGGAGGACAGAGCAACAACACTAAAGCCCTCATCCTCAAATATCTCCGACAGGGTCTCTCTGATCCCTTGCTCATCGTCTATTATCAGTATGTTATACTCGTTCATCGCACCCTACAGTCCCTTAAATTTGGTACATCCACAACAGCTCTAATAACAGGGTAGCTCTATCTTAAACGTAGAGCCCCTGGGCACATTGTCACCGACCTTGATCCTTCCCTTGTGCTCCATAACGATCCTTTGCGCTATGGCAAGCCCGAGGCCCGTACCGTTTTTGCGACGGGAGAAGTACGGTTGAAACAGCTTATCCTTGTCCTCTTCATCTATACCCTTACCATTGTCGCTGATCTCTAATAAAATACACGAATGATTCTCATCCTCTTTTACGAGTATGTCTATTTTACCATTTTCTTCCATTGCCTGTATTGCGTTGTCAAAAATATTTATCAGGACACGTTTAAACTGGTCGGGGTCAAGCATTATCTCTGTAACGTCGGTGTCGTAATGCACAGATATTTCCAGGGTTTCGTATTCCCGATACAGGTCCGTGACCTCCTGTATGAGGGTGTCCAGGTGTGAGGGGGCCAGTTCAATGTCTGGCATCCTTCCGTAGCGTGAGAACTCGTTGACCAGGCGCTGGAGGCCATCGACTTCCTTGACGATGGTGCTGGCGGCCTTTTCGATAATCCGGTCAAAGTTTGCGTCGTTGTTTTTCCACCTTTTGAGTA
>NZ_JABXWD010000357.1 GCF_019173545.1 Candidatus Magnetobacterium casense
CCCCTACCCCCTACAAGGAGGGCGGCTCCGCCCCCTCCTTGACCTCCCCTGCAAGGGGACCAGTCCCCTTGACCCCGTTTATCTTACCCACCAAAAGTTTATGCACCCGACAGTACCGGCAATGTTTGCAAAAATTCTGCTCCGGGGTGTACAATGATACAACTCAAGATGAGACCGTTCGGACGAAAAAACAACGACCATGGATAGTTCAGGCGACATTGTAAAACAGATATTCAGCTACGGACTGAAGCAAAGCGACGTCAAACGTATCCTCAGCGCCGCGGGCACAGAGGGGCGGGATGAACTGATCGACAAGATAGCGGGGCTTATAACCAAGATAACCGCCATCATTGAGGTCTCCAACCGCGTCTCCTCCATCCTCGACCTTGACATGCTGCTGAAAAACCTCATCGAAATAACTACGCAGGCCCTGGGAACCGACAGAGGAAGCCTGTTTATCAACGATGACGAAACAGCGGAACTCTACTCAAGGATCGCCATAGGGGAGCTGACAAAAGAGATCAGATTCCCCAACAACCGGGGAATCGCCGGTGCGGTGTTCAGCTCGGGGACGGCGCTGATCATCAACGACGCCTACAGCGACCCGCGCTTCAATCAGGATATAGACAAACAAACAGGCTATAAAACAAGAAACATACTCACCACCCCCATAAAGACCAGACAGGGCAAGTGCATCGGTGTCATGCAACTCATCAACAAGCAGGAGCGTCCTGCAGCGGAAAAGATGCACGACGGAGACTTCACCAACGAAGACCTGACACTGCTTGAGACCATCACCCTGCAGGCCTCTGCCGCCCTGCAAAACGCAAGCCTCTTTACCCAACTGCAGCGCATCAGGGACGAAGAATCCACGCTGCTTGAGCTGACCAGGTCGCTTTCTACGGAGTTACAGTTAAAGCCCCTGCTGCTGAAGATCATGGATACGGCAACGTCCATCCTTGAGGCAGACCGCAGCACACTGTTTCTGTATCTCGAAAAGACCGGTGAACTGTTGTCGCAGGTTGGTCAGGGACTTGAGGGTAAAGAGATTCGTATCCCCTGCAACATGGGCATAGCAGGGTCGGTGTTTACCACCGGAGAGACCGTAAACATCCCCGATGCCTACCAGGACAGTCGCTTTAACCAGGCCGTTGACAAGAAAACCGGCTACAGAACCAAGTCTATCCTCTGCATGCCCATCGTCAACAAGGAGGGCAAAAGTATCGGCGTGATGCAGGTGCTCAACAAAAAGGGCGGCCCCTTTACCGTGATCGACGAAAAACGTCTGCGTGCGTTCTCCGCTCAGGCCTCCATTGCCATTGAAAACGCCAAGCTCTTTGACGACGTGCTGAACATGAAAAACTACAGCGAAAGCATCCTGGAAAGCATGAGCAACGGCGTCATAAGCCTCAACGAAGACGGCCTGATAGTCAAGTGCAACGGGGTTGCACTGCACATGCTGGACGCCACCTTTGACCAACTGAAGAACAAACACCTGAGTCACTTCTTTGCCGGTAAAAACGACTGGGTACTGGAGAGTATCAGGCGGGTCGAAGACACCGGCAACCAGGACATCAACATGGAAATGGACATGGTAACGCTGAAAGATAATACGACCTCCGTAAATCTGACCGTGCGGCAGCTCCTCAACACGCACGGCGCCAATATAGGTACCCTGCTGGTCTTTGAGGACATCTCACGCGAAAAACGCCTGCGCAGCACAATGGCCAGGTACATGACCAAGGAGATAGCCGAGCGACTGCTTGACACCGGCGATGACCTACTCGGCGGACAAATACAGGAGGCCTCGGTGTTGTTCTCCGACATCAGGGACTTTACGGGCATATCGGAGAGACTCGGCGCCGGACAAACCGTCAGTATGCTCAACGAATACTTTACCCTGATGGTGGATATCATCTTCCGCTACGGCGGCATCCTGGACAAGTACATAGGAGATGCGATCCTGGCGGTTTTTGGCACCCCCTTTGTCACCCCCAAGGACACCGACAACTGTGTTACCGCAGCCATTGAGATGATCGAGGCCCTCAGACACTTTAACGATAAGAGGAGCAAATCCGGTACGGAGCAAATCAACATCGGCATCGGCATCAACACCGACGAAGTGCTCTCGGGAAACATCGGCAGCCTCAAACGGATGGACTACACGGTCATTGGCGATGGCGTCAATCTCGCCTCAAGGTTGGAGGGGGCCAACAAGTTCTTTGGCACCAACATCCTGATCAGCGAGTTCACAAAGAAGCGCCTCAACAACAAGTATTTGCTCAGGGAGCTAGACCTTATCAGGGTCAAGGGCAAGCTCAAACCCGTATGTATATACGAGGTCATGGACTATCACAGGGCCGTCTCAAGGGAGATTGACATCATGGAGTGGATCGCCACATTTGAAGGCGCCCTGGGGCTGTACCGGCTAAGGAAATGGGAGGCAGCCATCGGCCAGTTTAACGACGTCCTCGCCATCAGTGGACAAGACAAGGCCGCCAGGATGTACATCGACAGGTGCAGGCACTTCATGCAGACACCACCGACCGATGATTGGGACGGCGTCTGGGTCATGGAGTCAAAGTGAGTGGAAGAAAATGAAACGATAGATAATTCTATGTGAAATTAATTTGACAATGTCACATTTAAGTAAACATCAGGTATTGTCTGAACTATGATTACACAGAGTAGCGGAGCCGCCCCTTTCTCTCTTCTCCCTCCTTCTTCACACCCACTTCAAACGCGGCTGCTCTACGTAGGCGATGACACCATCGACCTTACGACCCCTGAAGTAATCGCTCAGTATCCTGACGTAGTTGCTGACCTGCTGCTCATGCGCGGGGGAATCCTCGACGCTGACCTTGAAGTCCACAACCACTACCTTGTTATCGTCTGCCACCACCAAGTCCATCCTGTAGAGCGTACCAATAGGGAGGGCAAACTCCTGCTCCCTGAGAAACTCCCTGCCAACCCTGCTGCCAATGATTTCCATGAGGCCATCCACCATAAAGAACCGCCTCAGGATGCCCAAGACCTCTGCCCTGATGTAGCGATGAGCCGATGCCACAAGCACACGATCTATGATTGCCTCCAGTTGCGGGATAACATCCACGGAGTAATCGATGAGACTCAAAATCCGATGAATGAGTTCGCCGCGCTGACGGGCCACCCCTGGCGTAAAGACGCCAATATCCGACGCCTGCTGCTGCCTTGGCGCAAAATCAAGGCCCCTGCGATGGTAACGCAACGCAAACGGCTCCGACTCCGGCTCATCCGCCACCAGGACGGCCTCCGGTTTGCCGACATCAGGGGCACGGGGCCGAAACTCATCCACCGGCAACAGGTTAAACGGGTACGACGCCTTGGCACCCTTGACGCCAACGACGTAAAGCTCCGCCTTTGCCCGCGTAAAGGCCACGTACAGGGCATTGAGCCGGTTTACCTTGTCTCTGAGGCGTTCCTCCTCGTAGGCATC
>NZ_JABXWD010000358.1 GCF_019173545.1 Candidatus Magnetobacterium casense
AAGAAAGAAAGGGGCGGTTTGTGACAGGGGCGGGTGCGACCCGCTGCGGGAAAATCGTGCCCCACCCCCTCCGCCCCCCTTCAGAACCCCCCGCAAGGGGAGGGGCGAGCCGCCCCTGGCACGAAGAAGTCCCCTTGACCCCATAAGGCTGGTGATGTTATACATGTTTATGCTCCCTTGCTTACCTGCACTGTACCATCCGTGAGGATGAGGATATCCGGTAACTATACTTTCTTTATGTGTTCAACAAAAAAACGATTGACAAGTATAAAAGTTTATGTTACGCTTAAGCAATTGATAACGGTTATCATTATTATTATCAACGCAGAACCGAAAAAATAAACCGCCCGCTGTATACAGCGGTAATAAATATAAAAACAACAAAGGAGCAACAAACATGGAAACAGCACTGACAGAGAGGACAATGACACTACCATTAGGCTCTTTGAAGAAGGGGGAACGGGCAGAAATAGTTGATTCACATGTGAGAAAACAAACAGTTGCCAAAACAAGCAACTCCGGCAGAGTACAGGAACTTGGCGTACGCACAGGGAAGGTCGTTGAGATGCTTAATAATGCCGGTGGAGGACCTATCCTTTTTAAGGTCGATGACACAAGGATTGCATTGGCAAGGGCATTGGCCATGGACATCACCGTAAAGAGAATGGCCTGATGTTCGAGGCCACTTTACATAAACCCACCTCAGTGGGAAAGACCATAACGGTAGCGGTGGCCGGAAACCCTAATGCCGGGAAGTCTACGTTGATTAATGCCATTGCAGGCACGAGGCTCCATGTAGGAAATTGGGCTGGTGTTACTGTGGAAAAAAAGGAGGCTACTTTTAATTTCCAGCAGAGGGACATAAGGTTGGTTGACCTGCCTGGCACGTACAGTTTGACTCCATATTCGCAGGAAGAGATCATTGCCAGGGATTTTCTCACCAGGGAAAAGCCTGATTGCATCATAGACGTTGTAGATGCAACGAACCTGGAGCGCAACCTCAATCTGACTATCCAGCTCATGGAGCTTGACATACCTGTTGTCATAGCCATGAACATCTATGATGAGGCTACAAAGCGAGGGGACAGAATAGACACAGAGAAGATGGCACATATGCTTGGCGTTGCGGTCATCCCCACTGTGGCAAAAAAGAAGGTGGGCGTGGACAAGCTCCTGGCGGCCGTAGTTGCGGCAGTCGATGACCACAGCAGCAGACCAAAGCGTCTCACCTTAAGTAGTGACATTGATGCAGCCGCAGGCTATTTGCAGGATAAAATCCTGACCCTTCATCCGGAGGCGGCAGGGAAATACCCCCTCACGTGGTTGCCCTATAAGCTGATGGAGTCAGATGCCGTCATAATCGGGGAGTTCAGGTCCCTGGCTGTAGACGGCCTTGTAGCGCAGGCCACGGAGCATATCAGGGGTGCCCACGGGGAAAATGTGGCCAAGGTATTGGCTGACGCACGATACTCTTTAGCCGCAGGTCTCACACGTGAGATACTTGCAAAGCCGGACACTATCAATGTCGAACTAACCGAAAAGATAGACAGCGTGGCGTTAAATAAGCTCCTTGGCATACCTCTGTTTCTATTTGCCATGTGGTTGATGTTCAAGTTAACATTCGACCTGTCATCCCCATTCTCAGATTGGTTAAACACTGTTATAAGCGGTCCGCTCACCAGATGGGTAACGGTTTTGCTGACCCTGGCAGGCGCTCCGCAATGGTGTGTATCGCTCACGACAGAAGGCGTCATTGGGGGAGTGGGGATTGTTTTTATGTTTTTCCCTATTATCTTTTCCATGATGTTTTTTATCACCTTCTTAGAGGGGAGCGGGTATATGGCCAGGGCCGCCTTTGTCATGGACGGTGTAATGCACACGCTGGGGCTTCACGGAAAGTCCTTCATCCCAATGCTCCTGGGGTTTGGCTGTAACGTCCCTGCCATCTACGCTACAAGAACCCTGGAAAGTGAAAAAGATAAAATCCTCACGGCCCTGCTCATACCCCTTACGTCATGCAGTGCAAGACTGCCTGTGTACGTGCTCTTTGTGGGTATCTTTTTCGATACGCATTCGGGGACAGTCCTGTGGTCGCTGTATGTGCTTGGCATTGTGCTTGCCGTGCTGATGGGAAATATCTTTAAAAACACGCTCTTTAAAGGTGAACAGCCTATGTTTATAATGGAACTGCCCCCATACAGGTTGCCATCGCTACATAACTTGATGATACATAGCTGGGAGAAGGCAAAACATTTTATCATAAAGGCCGGCACCTATATATTTGCCATGTCCGTGCTTGTGTGGTTTTTGTTTAACCTCCCCTGGGGTGTACAGAGCAAGAGGGACTCCTACCTCGGAAGGGCTGGGCAGGCTCTGACTCCAATCTTTGAACCCCTTGGATTTGGCGAGTGGGAGGCTGTATCGTCCCTGATAACCGGGGTAATAGCAAAAGAGATCATTGTCTCTACTATGGGCGAGATATACGCAAACGAGAATACCCATAAAGAGATGGACAAAGATATCTCCTTTGCTGATGACGTCAGACAAGTCTTCGTATCTTTTTTTCAGGCAGGCAAGGAATCGCTCTCAAATTTGTTTTCGACCTTCAACATAGCAAGCATTGCATCCAAGACTGAAGGAGATGAGGACAAACAGTTACAAGCTTCCATACGAACGGCATTTAGTCCCTTAAGCGCCTATGCCTTTATGGCCTTTGTTCTGCTGTATATGCCCTGTATGGTGACTGCCGTAGCTTTTAAGCACGAATTTGGTACGTGGAAGTGGTTTGGTGTTGCCCTTGTGTATGGGGTTGCACTGGCTTGGGTTGTGGCATTGCTCATCTACCAAACAGGTACGTTCCTAAAAATAGGGGGCTAAGGTGGGATATTGGGATGCTTTGCTCGCCGGGCTAATCGTACTCGGTTCGCTTTTCATACTATACAGATCGCTTTGGAAAAAACATGGTCACTGCCATGATTGCTCAACTTCCGGCAAATGTAGCAATAAGGAAAAGTAATGTTTCACGAAACGTTTCAGGGCAAAGATACATTCTACAGACACCTGATTTCTCTGCTTAACTACCGCATTGATGACCATTATGTCCGCTGCCTGTTTGGGCCTTTCACCGTCCGTAAAATTGCCTTGAGGGCATCTGCAATGTTGAGAGGGGACACCGCCACATGTCAGAGAGCTGGACAAACACCATAGCAGATTTCGATTGGATTACATACAAAACACACGGCATTTTTTACGGGGTCAAGGGGACTTCTTCGTGGCCGGGGCGCCTCGCCCCTCCCTTTGCAGGGGGTTCTGAAGGGGGCCAGGAGCGCATTGAGCCGGGGGGCGCTGCCCATAGGTGTTAAGCTAAGAATGCAATCCTGCCAATAAAGCCATTCTTTGTGGAGAATCCCTCCTCTAACCACTGTAGGTGTTAAGCTAAAAAAAAACTTCAAAAAA
>NZ_JABXWD010000359.1 GCF_019173545.1 Candidatus Magnetobacterium casense
CCTTGCAGGGGGTTCTGAAGGGGGGCGGAGGGGGTGAGGCAGGGCGGTCTGCCACAAGCCGCCCCTTTCTTTCCTTTTACGGTCAAATGCGGTCTAAAACAGCATCATGTTTGAGCCATCGGGGATGACCTTCCAGGTGTGGCCGGTTAAGGCGCCCGGGGAACCAATCGCTGTTGCCTCAGCGCCGTTGAGCAGACCGATATACAACTGACCGGTTGACTTGTCTGCGACGCAGATGTCGCTGTTGCCGTCGCCGTTGAAGTCGCCAATGCCGACAACCTGCATGTTTGAGGGCAGGGTTGCCGGTGAGCCACTGCCAATGACACCTACGTTGATCAACCAGATGTAGAGCATCCCGGTTGAGGCATTGTGCCAGAGGATGTCGCTCTTGCCATCGCCGTTGAAGTCACCAATGCCCTTTATCTGCCAGGTCGTATCTGCCAGAGCCAGCGGGGAGTTGGCAGCGGTGACTTTGGTGCCGTTGAGGTACCAGATATATATAGCTCCGGTTGTTGTGTTTTGCCAGAGGATGTCGTCCTTTGCATCGCCGTTGAAGTCGCCGGCGCCCTTTATCTGCCAACCGGTATCAGGCTGTGTGCCCACTATGCCCTGTGACGATACCCATGCTGCGTTCATAAACCAGATGTAAACCATGCCGGTTTTGGTGTTGTACCAGAGGACATCGCTCTTGCCATCGCCGTTAAAGTCACCAATGCCCTTTATTTGCCAACCGAGGTCAGACTGCGTTGCCACTATGCCCTGCGCCAATACCGATGATTCACTCATAAACCAGATGTAAACCGTGCCGGTTTTGGTGTTGTACCAGAGGATGTCGCTTTGACCATAGCCGTCAAAGTCGCCAATGCCCTTTATCTGCCAACTCAGATCAGACTGCGTGTAAATTGCGTTGTCACTGACAGCCTTCAGGTCATCCATCAACCAGAGCCTGGTGCTGCCGGTAGCGGTGTCGTACAGGAGGAGATCGCTTTTGCCGTTGCCGTCAAAGTCCGCCGTTGCCTTTTGTGTTGGCGCAGTGCCGCCCTCACAGGTGTATATTCTGACGTCATCGATGAGCCACCCCAGAAAGGCCGTGCCAACATCGGTCTTGAGGTTGAATCTGAACCTGACGCTTTTACCGGCCAGGGAACTTAGATCGAGCCGACTTGATATGTAACCGTTACTGACGTCACTGAACCCGTAAGCGCCATCGTATTGACTCTTGAAGTTGTAAGCGTTGTGTGTAAACAGCGGGCCGGCATCAGTCCAAGATACACTGTTATCCGTGCTGTAGGCAACGCGACCTATGTCCTGGGCAAGTAACTTATTGGTGTTTGCCTCAAGGTCATATGCGTGACTGAAGTGCAGATACGCCTTCTGTGGAATAACCACCTGGGTGGTCATCATGATGGCCGAGTCTGAGAGCGCCTCGGACTCCTCGCCGTAGATGCTGTATTTACCGCTTTTTGCGTAGCCTTCTTCGTTGACGTTCCACGCATCGACGCCTGTTATGGCGCTGTGGGTCCAATTGCCGGGGCCGCTCTCAAGGTCGTCGAAAAAACACGTTCTTTGGCGAACCGCTATCACAGACCGGGGCATCGGCAGATGGACATCCCGATGGCTGTTGGTTCATTTCCACGGCGTCGAGGGCATTTTTCACCTGCAGGCAGTCCGCCGATGTCACCATGGCGGTGCCAATCAGCGTGTTGCAGGCCGCCTCAAGGGCGTTATAGAGGTCTGCGTAGTCGCTGCCGGAGGTGAGCAAGTGACTCTGAGCCTCGTAGTATATCTTTGCAACCTTTGTAATGCCAATCCCGGTGACAGTCTTTGAGTTAAAAGTATCGCCATCGACCATCAGGTAAGCAGCCTTGTTGTTGATGCTGCTGTTTGTATGCACTCCACCGTTGTCCCTATAACCACAATAATAGTTGCTGCTGCTCATTTTGTCAGGGTCTTTGAACAACGTCGGGTCCTTCATGTTGCGTATGGCCCCTATAGAGAGGTCTTCAGCCATTGCCCACCTCACGATTGCAGCATCGTTGCCATGTCCGTTTGTCAGGTCTACAAACTCTCCCCACACATCGGAGAGAGACTCGTCAATGGCGCCGGATTGGTAGTAATAAAATAGATTGGACGTAGCTTGCGTAACGGCGTGCGTATACTCGTGGGCAACAACATCATCGGCATAAGCAAAGCCGTTGCCAAAGACAAGCTGTTTGGTCTCAGTATCCCAATAGGCGTTTTCATAAGGACAGTCATCGCCGGTATTTTCCGGACAGTACCTGACCGTAACAACCATGCGGCTGCCTGCGTTGTCGTAACCATCCCTGCCGTGGACGTCTTGATAAAAATCGTAAGTATCCCCCATGTAAGTATAGACGTCATCGACATCCTTTATGCCAACAGCGGCCTGACCTTCGATCCTGACAGGGGCAGAGCCGGGGAGGAAGTCATCGCGGACATTTTTTTTATCGTATATGGCCCTGTTTTTTGCGTCTCTGGTCTGATTAAAGTGCAGGGCAATACGCCCTGTGTGTGCATCGACCAGTACAAGCTCATTGATTGTTCCCGGTGCATTTGCCTTGACGTTCATCCGCCAGACAAGGGTATTGATATTGCCTCCGTGGCCAAGCAGGACGGGGTTGTATATCCACAGTTGCGGTGTGTCGGCAGACAACGTTGCCTGTGAGGTGTTGTAATGCTTCGATATCAGTCTCAGTGCCTCTGACCTGGCCGCATCCGGCTCTACGGATGGGGTTGTCTTGACAACAGGCGTGGGAGAGACCTCCCCGTTGGCGGTTAAGACGTTCTTTTTGGCATCCATATGGACTATCAGCTCACCGGCCATGACAGGGATGTCTTTATACACCTGCTGGAACCTGACTATCGACCTGCCGTCCCCGGTTGTCATCTGCCGTATCACCTGGAGTTCTTCGGTCTGGGAGTCAAGTCCAAACAGCCTGCCATACTCCTCAAGAAATCCCCTTGCCGCTGCCTCTGCCGTGGCGCTCTCTGTCAGTCCACGCATACGAGGGATCGTCCCGGCGCCATCGAACCTCATGAAACTGACACGTCCCGTACCACGATGGTAGGCCAGTATCACCTGCCCGTTGGCTGTCTGCCTTAGCCTCTGAACCAGTTCATCGTCACCTGAGGCCGCATACGACATGCCAAAACACCATGCAGTTGCAAGCAACAGCAGCAGGGATATAAACATTATCCGTCTTTTCACGCTAAAACCACCTTTTTTACTGATATCGGAAAATATATCGTCTTACTTACATTTTAGGATAAACAAAACGCTATGAAAAGTCAATCGTATCTTCAGGCGGGGGTGCATAAGAAAGTAGTTGGTGGCTTCGTCAAAGAAAGAATGGGGGCTTCGCCCCCTACCCCCTACAAGAAGGGCGGCTCCGCCCCCTCCTTGACCTCCCCTGCAA
>NZ_JABXWD010000036.1 GCF_019173545.1 Candidatus Magnetobacterium casense
TTGATGAACCGTCAAATACGCCTAAACCTAAGAAATTAACACTAAAAGACTTGGAGGTACTGGAGGTATCATGCTTAACTTAACACCTATGGGGTGAGGCACCCCTGCCGTAAACCGCCCTCCTTCTTTCTTTTTTTAACATCAGTGAAGGAGAACAAATTTACCGTGCTGGATTCCTGTAATCTATTCCAAAGTTTACCGTAAACATGGTACAATACAAGCATATGGAAGCAACAGCAGATGAGCTATTTGAGCTGGCCGCCAGTGGTATGGCCATAGTGGGGCTTGATGGCCGATGGCAGAAGGTCAACCGAAGCCTGTGCCGGATGCTTGGCTATACGTCGCAGGAGATGCTTGCTATGGACTTCCAGAGCATCACCCATCCCGACGATATAAAGGTTTCACTGGAGTATGCAAAGCGCGCCTTTGACGAAAGCGTACATACCATCAACTTTGAAAAGAGATACGTCCACAAGGATGGTCATGCCATCTGGGTTGAGTTAAACATCGCCGTAGTCAAGGATGCACAGAACCAGCCCTCTTACTTTATAACCCAGGTGCAGGATATCACTAGGCACAAGATGGCAAGAGAGGCGCTTTCAGAGAGCGAACGGCGCTACCGCCAATTGGTGGAGATATCCCCCGACGCCATTATTGTCCAGTGCAATGGGCTTATAGAGTTTGTCAATCCCGCCGGCATACAACTGTTTGGGGCTGCGCACGTTAACGTGTTTATTGGGCAATCCCTCATGGATTTCGTCTATCCGCAATACAAGGAAGCGCTCCGCCTGCAGTTGCAGGAGATCAACCAAGACAGGAAGCAGACTCTGCCGGTACAACTGCGCCTGATCAAACTCGACGGTACCACCCTGTACGTTGAAGCCACATCCGCAGCCTTTCAGTACAACGACAGGCCCTGTACGCTTACCGTGATGCGCGATGTCACTCAACACAAGTATGCCGAAATGGCCACGCGCAGGTCCGAAGAACTCTATCGCACAATGGTGAGCAACTTCCCAAACGGCGCCGTCCTGCTCTTTGACAGACAGATGACCCTAAGCGTTGTCGATGGCCTGGGATTAAAGGACATGGGACATTCAAAAGAAACCATGGAGGGTAAAAGCATCTGGGACGTCTTCCCCACCGATATAGCCACCAGGCTGATGCCGAACTTTCGTGCTGCCCTGACAGGCAGGCCATCGCTCTCTGAACTGAACATCGGACAGCGCGTGTATCAGGTGCGCACAATCCCCGTGAGAAACGAGTCAGGTGAAATCTACGCCGGTACGGCCGTGGCACAGGATATCACCGAGCGCAAGAAAATGGAGGAGTCCCTCAGAAAGGCACACGAAGAACTCGAAATAAAGGTCAAGGAGCGCACGGCAGACCTGTTGTTTGCAAACGTTGCCCTCAAAAAAGAGATACAGGAGCGCAAACAGGCACAGGAGGCACTCGATGCGGAACGCAAAAGACTCTTTGGCGTACTTGACCTCCTGCCGGTCATTGTCTCACTGCACGGGCATGACTACAGGATACACTTTGCCAACAGGTATTTTAAGGAACACTTCGGAGACCCACAGACAGGGGCATGTTATCAGGTGATCCGACAGCAGGAGGAAATATGTCAGGAGTGCATCCCCATGTGGGTACTAAAGACCAATGTCCCTGAACAGTGGCAGTGGACCAGACCCGGCACGGCCAGGGTGTACAATATGTACAACTATCCCTTCATTGATGTCGATGGCTCCCCGCTGGTGCTTAAGCTCGGTGTTGACATAACGGACATACGCATGGCCGAGGAGCAGATATCACGTCTGAATCGTGTCTACCACGTACTGAGCAGCATAAACGAGGCCATAGTACGTATCAGGGACAGGGATGCGTTGTTTCACCAGACATGTAAGATTGCCGTTGACCATGGCGCCTTCAAGTTGGTGTGGATTGGGCTGTTTGACCAACAATTTAGCAATATCACGCCAGTTGCATGTTTTGGCACCTCCGGCAGTGATATGGAACGGGTCAAGATGACAAACAAAAACATTATGCGCGGATGCAACATCCTCTGGCAGGACATCCTGGCAGGTATGAACTTCATCTGCAACGATATACAGAACAACGAGTGTGTTCGCGTACAGAAATATGAGGCCATTGAGCGTGGGTACAATTCCATGGCGGCATTTCCACTTAAGCTTGATGGCAGTATAACAGGGGCCATCATGCTGTACTCCAGCGAAAGCCAATTTTTCAAGGATAAGGAGGTTCAACTGCTCTCTCAACTGGCTGAAGACATCTCCTTTGCCCTGGAGTTCATGGACAAGGAACAACGCAACAGGGAGGCCAACGAGATCATACGCAAGTTGTCTCAGGCCGTACAGCAAAGCCCCATTACCGTCATTATCACGGATACGCATGGGGTCATAGAGTACGTGAACTCGAAGTTTACCGAAATCACAGGCTATACATCAGCGGAGGTTATAGGCCGGGAGGCAGACCTTTTCCTGGGCACCCCCATGTACGAGCGTGGCCCCGTCTGGGCCACCATAGAGGCCGGTGGACAGTGGCATGGGGTCTTACAGAACAAGCGTAAAAATGGCGACGTCTTCTATGAACAGGCCACCATCACTTCCATAAAGGACCACGAGGGGGACATAACCCACTTTCTTGCCGTAAAAGAGGACATCACTGAGCGCAAAAAACTGGAAGAACAACTCCGCCAATCACAAAAGATGGAGGCCATAGGGCAACTGGCTGGTGGTGTTGCCCATGACTTCAATAACATACTCTCTGCCATTATCGGTTACGGGTATGTGCTGCAGTTGAAGATCAAGGATAGCGACCCCATACGGGCGTATGTCGACCAGATACTGACCTCGGCAGAGCGTGCCGTTAAGTTGATCAAGAGCCTGCTGACCTTCAGCCGCAAGGAGCACTTGCAGACCGAACCCGTGGATATCAACGAGGTGATCAGGGCGTCTCAAAAGATGCTCTCCAGGCTAATAGGTGAGGACGTGGAGTTTGTAACGCGGCTCTTTGATGAGGAGCTTGTCATCATGGCCGATACCAATCAGTTGACGCAGGTTCTTATGAACTTTACCACAAACGCCAGGGATGTCATGCCACACGGCGGCATGTTTACCATAAGCACTGAGATAACAGAGCTGGACAAGGCATTCTTTAACGCACATGGCTATGGCAGTGTAGGCAGGTATGCGCTGATGACCGTCTCTGACACCGGATCGGGGATGAGCGATGAGGTCAGGGACAAGCTGTTTGAGCCGTTTTTTACAACCAAGCCACCCGGCAAAGGGACGGGACTGGGGCTTTCCATCGTCTATGGCATAGTGAAGCAGCACGGGGGGTACATAACCGTATATTCTTATCCCTCTATGGGGGTTACGTTCAAGGTGTATTTTCCGCTGGTTGAGGCCTGTCTTGCAAATCATCAGAGGGCTGTTGAGCAGTTCCCGGCAAGGGGCCGGGAGTCTCAGGGTGCAGGAAAGACCATGGAGACGATACTCGTTGCCGAGGACGATGCAGAGTTCAGGCGAATCTTAAGGGAAATCCTCCAGGACGTCAGCTACAACGTGATTGAGGCCATAGATGGCGCCGATGCGGTAGAGAAGTTCACGACAGCCAAGGGCAATATCGACCTGCTCATCCTTGATGTCATCATGCCACGGAAAAACGGCATGAGTGCATACGAGGAAATAAGTGCGCTAAGACCCGATATAAAGGCCATATTTCTCAGCGGCTACACCTACGACGTCATATTACAAAAAGGTATTATAGACAAGACCCACCACTTCATATCAAAGCCCGTCTCCCCCAAAGACCTTCTGAAAAAAGTCAGAGAAGTCTTGGATTCCCCCTGAAGAACAACAAGGAGGGTTGTTCGTGCCGTAATGGTTCACCCGTATCCTCTTTAAAAAAAAGTGTTAGAAGTTTAAATAACTGCGATAAATATGCCCTATGGATGAAGATAAATGGGGTCAAGGGGACTGGTCCCCTTGTGGGTGGGTCTGAGGGAGGGCAAAGCCCTCCCTTTTTGTACCCTGTGCGTAAGGTGAGATAGTTCAGCATGTGTGGATTCAGGTTTTGACGGTGACCTTTCTCTTTTCCTTGCATGCCTCTGGCGTCTTTGGCAGTGTCACCACGAGCACGCCTTTCTTAAACTCAGCCTCGACCTTGTCCTGGTCTGTTTCACAGGGGAGCGGCACAGTGCGGGAGAATGCCCCGTATGAGCGCTCCACATGGTAATAGCCCGTGGCCTTTTCCTCCCTTTCCTGCTTCTTTTCGCCCTTGATGGTCAACGAATCCTTCGTAAGGGAGACGTCGATATCCTTTTCATCCAGGCCGGGCAGTTCGGCAGAAACCTTTACCTCTTTGTCATCCTCCGTTACGTTGATGCGAGGCTCAAAGCCACCCCACTGTCGCCCAAACAGACCACCAACTTCAAAGTCACTCCAGAAGTCCCTCAAGAGGCCATTTATGTCCCTCTGTATCGACAGTTCAGCCTCCTGTGACTTCCTTCCAAAACCCCACGGTACCAATCCCTTAAAGTCCATAGCATACCTCCTTGTCTTACATTGACTCTAAGCTGCCACCTTGACCTCAATCTTCCGGGTCTTTACGGTCTCAGCCTTGGGTAACACTACCCGCAGGACACCATCCTTGACAGTAGCCTCTATGCCGTTTCTGTCAACCTCATCGGATAGGGTAAAGCTGCGCTGATAATCACCTATGCCGTACTCGGCATACGCCAGCCTGACCTTGTTTTCTATTTCTTTTTCGCTCCAAGTCGTACCTGGTTCCGACTCGACGTATCCGGTTATCGTTAGCACGTTCTTTTCAAGCGTGATATCCACCGACGTCTCATCCACTCCCGGGACATCGGCTATCACAAGGATGTCGTTGTTGCGCTCGATGATATCAACCAGGGGGTTGTAGACCTTTCTGGCCCGTGTACGCTCAACACCTTGGTCGGTCTCTGCCTCTTTCTTTTGGTATTCCTTTACATCCTCTGCCATATCAGTATCCTCCTTTATGATGATTTAACGGTAATCTTTCTTGGTTTATCGCTTGCCACCCTCGGCAGCGTAATATAGAGCACGCCCTTGGCAAACCTGGCCTCAACCTTTTCGCCGTCAATGGCAAAGGGCAACTCGATTGTCCTGGTGTACTGTCCATGCCAACGCTCCCTGCGGTGGTAGCGCTCACCTTCGTTCAACTCCTGAGGTTTACGAGTTACCTTGAGGGTCAGCGTCTTGCCAACGACCGATATGTCAATGCCCTCGGCACTTACGCCCGCAAGCTCGGTGGTCGCAACGGCATGGTCCCCATTCAACCACAGGTTCACCGCCGGAAACTCAGAGGACGACGGCAAGGTGTAGCCAGGAAACAACCCTCCCAAGGCCCTTTGGATTGATCTCACCTGATCCTGTAGCTCATTCTGTAGCGCCCCTATCTCTCTGTAGGGATTTTTTCTGTACTGTGTGCATAGCATCTTGTCATTCCTCCTTTTTTTTCGTTTGTTTTAGTTTTAACACGATAATTGCAATTTATATGCCACGAACAAAACCCCCAATATCTCACGCTTCTTAATAGCCCTGCCACCCCCCAACAAGGCCAAAATGACCGCCCATTCACTGCCTGCGCCATAGGTCAGAATGGCCTATAGGTCAAAATGATCCACAGTCGGATAGTATAGCAGATTTCGATTGGATTAAATAAAAAACACACGGCATTTTTACGGGGTCAAGGGGACTTCTTCGTGCCCGGGGTGGCTCACCCCTCCCCTTGCGGGGGGTTCTGAAGGGGCCAGGTGCGACTTTTATGGCAGGGGCGGGTGCGACCCGCTGCGGCAAAATCGTGCCTCACCCCCTGGAGCGACAAAGAAGCGGAGCCGCCCCTTTCTTTCTTGTATCGCACAAAATCGAAACGTGCTATAATACTTCAGCAGCAATAAAGCAAAGAAAGAAAAAAAGGTATCTTCTCTATATTTCATGGTAACGATACTTTAAGGCAAGAAAGAAGGAGGGCGGCTCCGCCCCCTCCTCAGACCTCCCCTGCAAGGGGACCAGTCCCCTTGACCCCTTTATTATGCACTTGTGTTTCTTAATTTTACCATGCTTTTTTTAGAGGATACAAAAAAAGGTATTTTCGCAGGCTATCTGCTATGCCCTATCAAACGCCTGCCCATATCAAACAGACAGACTTCAACACTGTCAAAGCCAAATTCAGCCTTCAGTCTGGCCGCTATTGCCGCTGCAAGGAGTGAAAACCCGCCTTGCGTGGTAACATCACCTGTTCTGAGCACCTGTATGACCTCTTCAACCGTATTAAAGTTGTCCTTCAGCCCAAAGAAGCCCTTTATAAAGTCTACGGCTGTTGGTGACCTGCTTGAGTGAGTATCGAGGTATCCCATCAGCACCTTTGCCAGCTTTCCGGGATGACCACCGATTACGACGTGCCTCAGTCCCTTTTGCCTGGCGTAGGACAGGGCATAGCCTAAGTAGTTGCTAAACTGCACGACCCCTATGCCCTCAAACATGGCCTTTAGGGCAGTTTCGCCAATACCCCCTGGGGCCATATACACCGTGCAGTTGTCCTGTTCAAAGGAGACGTCTGTTTCACACTTGATGGTGGCCTTGAGCGCCTCCGTACTCATGGGCCTGACGATGCCCGTGGTGCCGAGGATCGAAATGCCATCAACGATGCCCAGTCTTGGATTAAACGTGCGCCGTGCGCAGTCAATCCCGCGCGGGACTGCGACCTCGACCTCGACCCCGCCATCAACAATGACCTCCCTTACGGCATTGATAATCATCTGTCCTGGCGCCGGATTGATCGCCGCCTGCCCAACGCCTACCTGCAATCCCGGTCTTGTCACCCTGCCAACGCCATAGCCACCCTTAACACACACGCCCCGGTCTGTGTCGTTACGCCTGACACGGGCCAACACCTCAATGCCATCGGTAACATCGGGGTCTGAGCCAGCATCCTTTACGACGGCCACGTATGACCCCGTGGTGTCGGATACATTGATGTGCAGGACGTCTCCCTGTGGCAGGGTGACGCTGACCGACTCCGGAGTCGTGCCCGTCAAGAGCCTTATGGCCGATGCCTTGGCTGCTGCTGCTGCGGCTGTGCCTGTGGTGAAGCCGTTTCTGCTCATGCCCTCGATTTTATGATCGCAATAGAGAGGTATCCGGCCTCAGCGGGTGGGGTCACGGATGTCAGGTCGTAGATGGTCTCATCGGCCAGCCCAATGCGTTGCACCAGGATGGCCGATTGCGGGGTAACCCCTCTGACGGCCTCCACGAGGATGTTGAGGCGTTTTCCTACCTTCATAAAGACGGTGCTGTGGTGTCTGTGGATGAGCGCCGTGACCTCGTCAACGGTCTTGGGTAGTTCGTAGACGCCAAAGTCCTCGCCCTTTTGGCACAACGGGATGCCCGTCAAGGCGGTGGCCGCATTGATCGAGCTTATGCCGGGGACGTGTTTGACCTCAACGCCCAGCAGTTGGAGTTCCCTCGTGATGTAGATCGAGGTGCTGAATATGGTTGGGTCGCCCATTGTCACGTATGTCACGGTGGCGTCCGTTTGCAGCACCTCAAGCAGGGTTTGGGCAAGGGCCTTGTAGCGTTGGAGGAGTTCCTGCCGTTGGTTGTTCATTGGGAAGTAGTACGTCCGTATCTTTTCTGCGGCGACGTAGTTCAGGACGATGTCTCTGGCGATGCTCCTGCCAAGTTCGTCCGATTGCGGCACAAAGACGACGTCCGAGCGCATCAGGATGTTCTGCGCCTTGACCGTGATAAGCTCAGGGTCGCCCGGGCCTAGTCCGATTGAGTAAATGCTTTTCTTCAATTGCGTATCCTTCATTTTTATAAATGTTTATCCAATCATCACTAAGTAAGCTCAGACAAGAGTATGATAAAATATCCGTATAGTTATAATAACATAAATGGCAGACAACGGTGGGCAGGGGCTTCCATTGACACGGTAAATCTACTCTGTTACAGTGCGTTTCGATTGTGTGCAATATAAAAAAAGAAACTTCACCAGGGCATCTTAATTAAATGTCCTGGGATTTAAAACTCTAAAATGCGTGAAATCCACCACTAAACTCCAAGACTATGGGGTAACCTTCTATTTGAGCAGGTATCTTATCTTGTAGTAACTTTGGTTGCTTTGAAACATATATCTTTATAACAGCCCTGCCCGATTCCTCACCAATGCCCACCCCTTCGACACCGCTTATATTAAAGAAACTCATTTCGTGTCTGGTCTTTACCTCCTCGATTGTTGGCCTCTGTGAACTCTGTGTATTGTTCATAATGTTTACCTCGCTTTCTTTACCTGCTGATCTTATTATAACAAATATCACAGTGATAATTACCATTGCCGATGCAACTTTCACCAATATCTTCCACCAGTGCCCGTTAGATTTTACCGGAGAGGCAGATGTTTGCCCCTCCGTAGGTCTTTGGTGCATGTCCTATGACTATACTTTCGCACTTTTTCCTAAGCAGGCATTGTATGCGGTTTGAAAAATGGATTCCCGCTTTCGCTGAAATGACAGTAAATGGCGTCTTTGGCCCGTTCATGTCATTCCTGTGCAAACAGGAATATAGAAACTGCGAAACCATAGATATCATAAAATTCTCTAATACAATTGCCCTGGTAAAAAACGCGTATTTTGTATTTAATTCGATCGAATTTCTGCTATAATAGACTAAGATACTTACAGGAGGTTAAACAATGATAATAGAACACGTCAAAGGCTGTGACATACCCACTGAATGGGCAAAGAAGCTAGACATAGAGGCTGATGTAATTTACACAGTGGATATTGATGTGGAAAAAGAAATGCCACCAGAGGAGATGTTTAGAGAAGATTTTATAAGAGAAATGGAAACACGGGACAGACAATACCACGAGGGCAAAGGGACGTTATGCAGAACCAAGGAAGAGAGTGATGCTTTTTTCCAAGAGGCTTGGGGTGAGTAAATATAGTAGATTTTATCTGGATGGCTTTAAAAAAGACATTAAGGCAGTTAAGAACAACTTTGAGCTGCGGGAAAGATTATTAGAAAAGATTGGGGAAGTGCTGGAGAATCCTCATCACTACAAACCGCTTCGAAATATTCTCAAAAATAAGAGGAGAGTTCAAATAGGCAGCTATGTGTTGATATTTGAAATAATTGAAGAAGAAAGAAAGGTAGTTTTTCATTCAATCTGTCATCACAATAAGGCATATAAAGAGCAATAGAGAAAGTTCCTGGCTCTGCTGATTCAGGAGATAGCATCAAAGAGTTCCTCTATGGGACAGTATCCTTAACGGCCTTGTCACTGACCGTTTCGCCTATCATACGAAGTCCGCTCACACAGCCAACCGTATAGCAGCTGTTGACGTTAGCAATTGTTTGGTGGAGGCGGCGGGAGTCGAACCCGCGTCCGAAAGCACTACTCTCAAGCGTCTACATGTTTAGCCTGTTCTTTTTTCTATTTCGGGACCATTAGCCTGTACAGGCAAGTCTTCCGGTACCCCATCCCCTTTTTTCTCGTACGAGGTGCAGAGGCCTCACCCCATACCAGCCTGCTTTATGACGCTCACTCCTGACTACAGGCACTTTCAGGAGCAGCGTGCCGCTTTATTTAAGCGGCAAGTGCTAGTTCGTTGTTGGCTTTTGTAAAAGTCTCCGCCGTTTTACATGGTGACGGAATCCATGACATGCAACCTGAGCCTCATAACCCCCGTCGAAACCGTACGCCCCCATATTAATTTTTCATCGAGCGTTCTATTTCACGTTTGGCCTCGCGCTCTTTTATGACCTCGCGTTTTTCATACTGCCTCTTGCCTTTGCACAGACCTATTGCTATCTTTATGTACTGACCCTTGATATATATCCGTAACGGGATAAGTGTATATCCCTTCTGGGCTATCTTACCGGCCAGCTTTTTAAGCTCCTTCGTGTGTAAAAGCAGCTTTCTCATCCTGAGCGGTTCGTGGTTGCTGATATTGCCGTGGCTGTAAGGGCTCACGTGGCAGTTGATCAGGAAAGGTTCGTTTTCCTTGATCACCACATAGCTGTCTTTGAGATGCACCCTCTTCTGCCGTATTGCCTTGACCTCGGTGCCCTTAAGACACATACCGGCCTCATAGGACTCCTCTACAAAGTAATCATACAGCGCCTTCTTGTTATCTGCAAACACCCGCTCCATTATTTACTATATCATGAACAAAATTTTTTTGCAAGATTGTTTTCATTAAATCAGCATTTTATTTTATAATGGATAAGAGTAAGTTATTTTAGTACTGACTGTAGGGATAAAAAAGATGGAGTTTAAAGAAGAACTATCAAAGCAATACAGCCTCTTGTATGTCGAGGATGAGGACAACGTAAGGGAAGGCCTTGTGAGGTTTCTTCAGCGGAGGTTTAAGACGGTCTACGTCGGCAGGGACGGTCAGGAGGGGCTTGAGCAGTTTAAGAGTCACAGACCCGACATCGTCATAACCGATATCCAGATGCCTGTCATGGATGGCCTTGAGATGCTCAGTGCCATAAAGGAAATCTCTACGTCAACGCCGGTTATAATCACCACTGCCTTCAACGAAATCCCGTATCTCATGAAGGCCATTGAGCTGCACGTGGACAGCTATATCAAAAAAACCTATCGTCAAGGAAGATATCATCTCCGCCGTCCAAAAGATCGTATGTTTTCTTACCCAGAGGTATGAGCTTGAGATGAAGAACAAGATTATACAGACCTTTATTGATATAAATCCTCGTTTTGCATTCCTGGTGACAAAGGAAAATGCCCTGGTCATTGACCGTTTTTTCCTTAATTTCTTTGGCTATGACTCCTTTGAGGAATTTGCCGCATACAACGCCGGCGCATTTCCCAACGCACAAGGCACTAATACCCCCATGCACAACTCACAGGACCTGATGGCCTGGATCAACGCTATCACTAACGGCACCGGGCAACAGCACATTGTCTATATCAGGAGCAAGGGGGCGGAAGCCAGGCAGCCCTTCGTCGTTATGTGCAAGGAGTTTGCCCCGTTTAACATCTTCCTGTTTACCTTCATGGAAGGGCGGTGAGCATATGACAAGTGATACGATTAAGAGGTTGTTCAAGGTCATTGGCAAGGGGCTTTTGGTTGGATTCATTGGCGGCCTGGCTATTTTTTTTCTGATGTTTCCGGTGGGGGTTTTGCTTCACGTGGCGGGACTACCGATATTGTCAGAGATTGCCAAGGGGGGGATACATTCATTACGTACAACCCTTGTGTCGTTGCAGTTGCTTATAGCGCTTGGGGGGATTGTTTTTTTTGCCTGGAAGGATTTTGGCAAGGGTGCATCGGCAGGGGAGTCTCATGGGCGCTAACACGGACAAGTTATTTTGCACCAAATACGGCTGCTTTAAGTATGTTGCTGTTTGCGACAAGTGCAAGCACGCTCGCAGGTGTGACCAGTACATGCAGTACAGGCAGCCTGCGTTGTTTGACACCCGTTTAACCGGCAGGGCAATTGGCCAGTAGAAGGGGGTGGAGGCGTAAAAATGCTCAGGTTTGACTGTCATCTGCACACCTATCCTGCCTCGGCATGTAGCACCATGAGTGCGGAGGAGGCCATTGACGCTGCCGTTGCCGCCGGACTGGATGGCGTTGTGCTGACCGAACACGACCAGTTCTGGGACAGGGGTGATCTGGAGGCGCTCGTTGACAGGTATCGGGGGCAGATACGAATATTTAACGGCATAGAGGTTTCGTGCAGGGAGGGGCATTTCCTTGTCTTTGGGCTTAGGGATTCCGTCAGGGTGCGGTTTGACATGCCTGTTGAGGGGCTTATAGCCCTTGCCCGCCGGGACAGGGCGGCGGTGGTGGTGGCACATCCCTTCAGGTTCAGCCTGGACTATGGGCAGTTCTGTTACACGTTGGACATTGACGGCGTTGAGATTGCCAGCAGCAACACATCCCCGGGCGCTCATCAGAAGGCCAAAAAACTCGCCGACCACAAGCAATGCTTTCAGCTCACGGCAAGCGATGGCCATGCTGTCAGCTCGGTTGGGAGGTATCACACCCTCTTCCCTGATTCCATTGAGACCATCGGGGACATCGCTGCCTTTATTATCAGTTGCAAGGAGTAAAAAAAAAAAGAAAGGGGCGGCTCCGCCCCCCTTCAGAACCCCCCGCAAGGGGGCCAGCCCCCTTGACCCCTTATTTTGTGTAGGCTTGATTTTATAGCAAGTAGACAAGCACATGTGTTTAATGATACAATAATCTGATGAAAACGCAGACATTAGACAGGGATTTTGATTTGACCGAGATAATCAATGGAGTGGAGGTTATGGGACCTAGTCCGTTTAGGAGACATCAGAATATTAGCTGGAATTTAAATGACATAATAAGCCAGCACATAAAGAAATACAAGATTGGCAAGGTGTATTATTCACCCCTGGACGTCATACTCAAGGAAGGAGAGCAGAGGCTACAGCCTGACTTATTGTTTATAGGTAAAGACAACATGGCCATCATGCAGGACTGGATCAGGGGCGTGCCCGACATGGTTTGTGAGATTGTCTCTAAAGGCTCTCATGCCAAGGACACCGTGACCAAGAAAGAGATTTACGAAGCCTTCAGGGTGCCTGAGTATTGGATTGTCATCCCTGAGCTTGAGACCATTGAGGTATTTACGATTGAAGGTGATACCTACAAGCTGTATTCTGTGGCAGAGGGTGAGGGTGTGGTGAGGTCTAAGGTCATTGAGGGGCTTGAAGTGGATGTCAAGGACGTGTTTCAGGAATAGTTTCAGCCGCTTTTAGGTGTCCAGGTGGTTCAGATGTCTATCCGTGTCAATAGCCAGTTTTACTGGTTTGAATAACGACAATAGTAACATGGAGGAATTTATGTTTGGGAGAAGTGACATTCAGACAGAGAGCAATGGACTCCGGTTTAACAGAGCGTTCAGCGCAAGGTGGTTGTTTACCTTGGCTGTGATCGCAGCGATTGGGGTGTTGTGCCTTGGCAGTGTAACAGACAACGCCTTTGCGGAAAGGGGCGATACCTTTCTAACTCAAACTCCCACACCGACTCCCACACCAAACTGCAACAGTACATCAATCTCCCCAACGAACAAGAACTTCCCTCCCGGTGGCGGCAGCGACACCGTTAATGTATCGGCCAATGCCGCCTGCACCTGGACTGCCACAAGTAACACAGGTTGGATAACGATATCCTCAGTTAGCACCAACTCCGGCAGCGGTACTGTTTCATACACGGTGGCGGCCAACACGGGTTCAACCTACCGCACCGGTACAATGACCATAGCCGGGCAAACGTTCACGGTGATCGAGGACGGACAGTCGGCGACAAAGAAGCCCCTGACTATCATGAAACAGGGCACCGGTAACGGTTCTGTGGCGGCCTCAGTTGGCACGATCACCTGGAACGGCAACACCGGTAGCGCCGAATATGACCTCAACACGTCGGTATCGCTGACGGCAGAGGGGGATATGACATCGAACTTTGTCTCCTGGTCAGGGTGTGATTCCGTTGCAGCAAACGTGTGTACGGTCAATATGACGGTGGCAAAGACAGTCGCCGTGACGTTTGAGCAAAAAACAAGCGGCGGATTTCTCCTGACCGTCACAAAGACGGGTACAGGCGATGGTACGGTAACTCCATCGACGGGCGTGCTCACCTGGAACGGCAAGGTTGCTACGGCGACGTATCCGGCCAACACCCCGGTAGTTCTCACTGCAGAATCGGATAACGCATCAAGGTTTGTACAATGGACCGGGTGTGATGTGGCCACCGGCAACCGGTGTACGTTGAACATAACCGAGGCAAAGGGTGTCTCTGCCGAGTTTAAGACCGGACGCAAACGTGTGAAGAAGGACTTTGACGGCGATGGCAAGAGCGATATCCTGTGGAAGAATGCCGCAACAGGGGACGTGGCCATCTGGCTGATGAATGGTACATCGAAGAAGGCTACCGATTTTGCGGGGCGCGGCATCCCCGGCAACTGGCGTATCAAGGCGTCAGAGGACTTTGACGGCGACGGCAAAAGCGATATGCTCTGGCAAAACATCGACACGGGTGACGTCTACGTCTGGATAATGAATAGCGTAGCGCAAAAATCCGGGGCATTTGTGGCCAGGGGTATCCCCGCCGATTGGGATATCAAGCTGTCGGAGGACTTTGACGGCGATGGCAAGAGCGACGTCCTGTGGCAGGACTCCGGCTCAGGGGCGGTCTACATATGGCTGATGGATGGTGCCTCAATAGCCTCCGGTGGGTATGTGGTCAGAAGTATGCCACAAGACTGGTATATCCGGGGCGTAGGGGACTTCAACGGCGATGGCAAGGCTGACATACTATGGCAGAGCAGGGACGTCGGCGATGTCTTTTGCTGGCTGATGGACGGCACCAAGATGCAGACCGGCAGCGGATTCATTGTCAGGAGACTGCAACCGGAGTGGCAGATCAAGGCCGCCGCCGACTACAATGGCGACGGCAATAGCGACATACACCTGCGCAACACCGCCACTGGCAGGGATGTCATCTGGCTGATGGATGGCATAAGCATAAAGGGCGCAGACTTTGTGAGACCCAAGTCCGGCACAACCGGTCCGATGATGCCGATGACAGAGCGTGCCTCCGGCACCGACTCCTGGGACATGAAATCCACCGGCGACTACAACGGCGATGGCGTCAACGACATGCTCTGGCAGGACGGCTCAAACGGTGACGTCTACATGTGGACAATGGACAGCTCAGGGTCGAGCTACTCGGGCGGATACGTAGACCAAGGCGTTCCAGCCGACTGGAGCATCTACTAGCAACTTGGATGGGGGGCAGGGGGCACCTTGCCTCCCCCCTTATCTCCTGTCATAAACAAGTGTTATCGATAAACATCACGTCTATGTCCTATTCTTACCTGTAGTTCTTCATGATTAACTTGACAATGTCACATTACAAATTCTGCAATTATAAAGATGTCTGAACCACGATTTAACGGATTAAGAGATTATCAGGATTTATATTAAAGAAGGCATTATTTCTTTTTCCTGTAAATCCTTTAATCTGTGTAATCCTGGTTCAGACAATCCCTGATGTTTACTTAAATGTGACATTGTCAAATTAATTCATAATATAAAACCCTATAGGTAATAGTTCACCCCCCTAATAATAAGGAAAAAAAGGGGCGGCTCCGCCCCCCTTCAGAACCCCCTGCAAGGGGGCCAGCCCCCTTGACCCCTTCTTACCTTGTTGACATTGGGTTGATTATACACAACATTTCAATTGTA
>NZ_JABXWD010000360.1 GCF_019173545.1 Candidatus Magnetobacterium casense
TTTTTGAAAATGGATTCCCGTTTTCACGGGAATGACAAGAAATGGTATTTTGCGCCCATCTGTGTCATTCCTGCGTAAGCAGGAATCCAGAAAGTGCGAAACCATAGCATCTACGTATCTTGTCATAAAAGATTGTGTCCTGTCAATCATGCCCGGCATCAAGGCATTAACCAACCTCTTACGAAATAGAAGACCCCGATACTGCCTACCAGCATCCCAACTATCCATAGCGGTTTCTTTTTCAGCAACGCCGAAATGGACGACAACAGTATTGCAACCTGCAGGAATATCACTGCCATGCCAAAGGCCTTTGAATGCTTTCTGGCGTTGTCTCTGATGGCTTCAAGGTCTCTGGCATCTTTTTCTATTTTGTTTTTTTCGTCGATGTACTTTTTGATCTTTTGGTCGTAGGTTGCGATCCTCTGCTCATAATCTTTGACGAGACTGGCAGGGAGTACTTGTCTTTTTTCCATGAGATCGATTTCGAAGCGTTCTTTCTGTGTTTCGTAGAGGTATTGTTTAACGCTTTTTGCCTGATAATAGGCCCATTGGTCAGATGCCTGCGACTGTGTCAGTACGGAGAGGGTCGAAAACCCTCCACCCTTAAACGTTGACAGCGTGGCACACACGGCCAGTATGACCGTGGAAAGTGCGAGGTAATTTAACCAGGGTTCTTTTTTTTCTTCTGCCATAGCGCTGTTGCTGATGCCCTCCTGTCTGCTATCTTTCGTTCTTGAGCTTTGCCAGGAGTCTGATGATTTCGATGTATAGCCAGATCAGCGTGACCATCAGAGCAAAAGCGCCGTACCATTCCATGTACTTTGGTTGTCGGTTGTATACTGCCCCTTGGATCATGTCAAAGTCCAGGACGAGGTTCAGCGCCGCGATGATTACCACAACAACGCTGAAGGCAATGCCGATGATGCCGCTACCGAAAATCTGCGGGATATGCACGCCAAACAACCCCAGCACAAAGGACACCATATAGACAAGAAAGATTGCGCCTGTGGCGGCAACAATGCCTGTTCTTAGTTTGTCCGTCACCCTGATCATGCCGGTCTTGAATGCAAAGAGCATCACCCCCAGGGTTCCGAATGTGAGAAAGACGGCCTGAAAGGCAATTCCCGTATAACGAGCCTCAAAGATTGCCGACAGCCCCCCCAGCACCAACCCCTCAAGGAGTGCGTACAACGGAGCCGTTACCCCTGCCCAGTTGGCCTTAAACATCGTAACCACCGCCACAATCAGACCACCGATTGTCCCAATTGCAAGCCACGGCATCACGGCCCCCTGGCCAACACTGTGGGAGAGACGCCAGCACCACGTTGCCGTAAGCATGATAAGCAGCAGCAGTATTCCCGTCTTGTTTATCGTCCCCTGGATGGTCATCGTCTCATCGTAGGGGGATGCCATCGCCTTGGCCCTTAGCTCTAACTTACCCAGGGCAGGGTTTGAAGTTGTCATCGCATACCTCCTGATTTGTGCATTTTTAGCTTGTACGTTACTATATCTTTGTTACCAAATATTATTATAGCATATCCGCCAATAACGTTGCACATGGTCTGTAAAGAAAAAAATCACTTGCTTATAAGAATTATGTTTACTTTATATATTCCGACATGTTAAACTGTAATCGTTGTTATGACGAGTAATATGACAATAAAAAGGATACCCGTAGTAGTGCGTTTGTTGGACATAATAAACGCACACAGGGAATTCCCCGCCATGTCGCGGACAATCACGCTTGTGAGCAAGCAGACCGCAACCGGCAGCGATGCCTCGGTCACGGAACTGACCAACACCATCCTGGATGACTTCGCCCTGTCCAACAAGCTGCTGCGGATGGTCAACACAGCGGCCTATATCAAGTATCACGGAGCCGGAAGGATCACCACGGTCTCCCGTGCCGTCTACATACTTGGATTTCACCACGTAAGGGATGCGGCGTTGTCGCTGCTGCTCTTTGAACAAATAAAGAACAAGGCCCTGGCCATGGAGCTGAGGGAGTCTTTTGTGATGTCCTTTATGAGCGGCGTGATAGCAAAGGAGATGGGCAAGAAGTTAGGCGTCCATGACGTAGAGGAGGCATTTATATGTTCGATGTTTCACGACCTCGGAAAGCTGCTGACCAGGTTTTATTTACCCGACGAACAGAGAAAGATAAAAGACCTTGCCGTTACCCAAAGCGCCACGGAAGATGAGACGGCGCCATCGGTCATAAATGCCTCATACGATACAGTCGGCATGGAGGTTGCCAAACACTGGAACTTCTCCGATAACATTGTGCATTGTATGCACAAGATACCACTGTACAAGCTCACCAAACCCAAGACCGACCTGGAGACCATCAGGTGTCTCGTACTGTTCTCCAACAAACTGTGCGAACTGATAAACAAGACAAAGCCCAACTCCGAAGACTGGAAAAAGGCCCTGGATACCTTTAAACATCGCTTTGATACCTGCTTCAAGGCTGACGAAAAGATGATCTCTGATGTGATGGAAGCCTCATTTAACGAGGTAAAGTCATACTGTGACAACTTCAATCTGAGCATGGGACACAGCCACTTCCTGCAGAACCTGGAGTTTGTCGTAAAGGGTCAGGATGCGGCAGGCAAGGGTAAAAAACATGCCGAGCCTGGTGCAAGAAGCCCGATGCAGATACTTGACGGTCTGCTTGATAACGAGGAGGAAAGCTCCGAGGTCATGACTCCCGAGGACGTCCTTGCCAAGGGCATACTGGAGATAGCCAATGCCCTGCTTGAGAGCTTTTCGTTAAATGACATATTGCGGATGATCCTGGAGGTCTTGTACCGCGGAATGGAGTTTACGCGCGTTGTCATCAGCATAAGAAGCCCGAAGGAGCCATACATGGAAGGTCGCTTTGGTTTTGGGCAGAGCATAGACAAGCTGGTCAAGGGATTTCGGTTCCAGGTTGAAAAGACCTCCGAGGACGTCTTTAACATATCCCTGAGCAGAGATTCAATCGTCCTGATCAACAACGTCCATGACGTGGAGGTGCAATCGTGCATACCCACGTGGTTGCGCACAGTGTTCAATGCCAATACGTTTATAGTGATCCCCATTACATTGCGCAAGGCCCCGATAGCATTGATCTATGGCGACTGGGTAAGTGTCGATCCCAAGGCGCTGCATCCCAAGCGTCTCAGATACGTCAAGACGCTCCGAAATCAGGCCATGCTGGCCATCAAACACTCCATGTAATGCCCGCAGTGAGGGATGCCTTGTCTGGGTAATCATCGCTGTAAAGACAGGGTACGTTTTGGTACAATATGGAAGTATCCTCTTAAAAAAGCAGGGTAAAAATTTTTTTCACGGTTAAAAGGCATGGATTCCTGCTTTCGCAGGAATGACAGTTACAGGCGTTTTCCAAGTGTGTCATTCCTGGCTTGACCAGGAATCCATGATGCATAAAA
>NZ_JABXWD010000361.1 GCF_019173545.1 Candidatus Magnetobacterium casense
ACACGTAACTCCAGGTCATCGTAGGCGCTTTTGAGGCTTGCCTCTGCTTCTTGCATCTGTGCCGTCCTGTTGTCAAACAGACCAGCCAGGAGTTCCAGCTCATCATCGGTCCCCAACGGACTGCACCTGGTAATTCCCTCTGCGGAGGATTTCTCAACCCGGTTACACAACGTCAGGATCGGAGCACAGATGTTGTTACCCATCCTGATGGCAATAAATATGGCGGCTATAACGAAACAACCTCCCACAAACAGCAACTTGGTAACAGAATCAACAATAACCTCTCTGTACTGAGACCTTAATGCCCCAAGCTCAACAGATATATCCAGCTTGTCAAGGGTGGCATGGTTGCTGGTGGCATCCTGTCTTAATAATACATAGGATTTGTTTGCGTCAAAACCCTTCTCTGCAATCTTGATGCTATTGACATACATTCTGTACGAAAACAGACCTTTGAGCTGGATTTTATCAAATATGTTCACCAGATTATACTCGTTGATCATGACCGCCTGAGTGGTTTTATATAAATATATGGGCACGATATAAACCAGATTTTTATAGTCAGAGATGTAAAATCTTGGCTCCCCCATAGTCAGTGCCATTCTAAATTGTCGTGTTTTTGAATAATCCTTTGTTTTATCTAAAGTTGAGCATATGAGGCTACTGTCAAGACGCACAATCGTTACATGGTGAAAATCCCTGACTGCAAAATGCTCCACTAATTTTGGAAGGGAATCAAGCCTGCTCTGGCGATCAATAATGAACGCCATCAACATTGGGTCTTTGCTGAAACGATTGGCGTTGTCAAAGAGGTTTAGTATCCGCTGTTCGAGTTTATCCATAAAGTTTTCGTTATGCACCACCAGGCTCTTATTTAACTCACCTGTGAGGGTTCTTTCCAGCATAATGGCAACAACGCTGACGATAGAAAATAGTAAACCTGCTATAATTGCTACATGTTGCAGTAGCAATTTTTCTTTCAGACTCTTCCGGGGATGTTTAACAGTCACTTTGACCCCTTATCAACGGGCACTATGGTCCCGTTTGCGTCATACGTGGCCAGGAAGTAGTCACTGACATCCAGTGCGTCATGTCTTGTCTTTGTAAATGGGGGTGAGTATGTCTTTATCAGCCCTTCGTATTGTTGAATGTTTTCCAGTGCGTCGCGTACGGATGCGCGGTCAGTGGTCCCGGCGTTTTTGATTGCCAGTGCCAGGAGGTGAACAAGGTCATAGGCCTGCGCTGTTGCTACGGGTATGGGTATCTCCTGCGGTGTGTTGACTTTATAGGTAGCAAGGTAGTCTTTGAGCACTCTTTCGACCAATGCGTTGTCATGGTCTAAAAAGGAAAATGTCTGAATGAAACGTAAATCCATGCTTTTCAGAGGAGCTGCTACGTCCTGAAATACATATCCGGATGAGGTAAGGGTCATATGTGAAAGTACCTGTATTTTCTTTTTGAGTGTCGCCATACCGTTTATAATTGTCAGCCTGTCACCAGGAATTGCTATTACTATCAGTACATCGGCGCCGGAAGCCTCGATCCTTTGAACTTGTTGCAGTATATTTTCCTCGCCCATGTTAAATAACTCTAAGGCAGACAGCTGTATGTTTTTTTCAAGGAGACAGTCTGTCATTATCTTTGCATTTTCTTTACCCCAGACATTATTGACAACTAAAAAGGCTATTTTTTCAGACCTCTTCAATGCCTGTTGTACAAGGAAACGTCCTGCCTTGGCATCGTTGATGGAAACCCTGAATACGTAATTAGGATGATATGGATTGTTAGCGATCTTGTCCCCAGCAGCCCATGGGACGAGATATATGATCTTCTCCTTATGGACATACTCCAGATCACCCATTATTAACAGACCGTGGATACCTCCCATTATTGCCAGCAGGTTTTTTATCTTACTAAGGGTCTTTACGTTTTTTTCGCTACTACTATAGGACCCTGCATGGTCCATCACAGCAATGGAGAGTCTCTTGCCAAGCACACCACCCTGTGAGTTGATCTCCTTTATCGCAAGCTCCATCCCGCGCATTATGGCAATGCCTGACAGGGAAGCAGCTTTACTCATGTCAGCACTCAGACCTATTACGATATTATCCTCCTGCTTTGTATGGTACTTGCCTTGGAGATACTCCGTTGTCAGGTCAATGACGTCTTCCCCGATGACGGCTCTGTATTTATCGGTTATATGAGCAGTTGCCTTTTGGAATTCCCCGAGTTGTTGTTCGTTGAGATATATGACATTAACGCCTGCATTTTTTATGGCATTGATATAGTTCTCTTCCTCCTTTTTGATCAACTCTCGTTGAAACGATGTCAACTCCTTAGCGGTTGACGTGAGGGTCTGTGCGATGTCGGCGGGCAGAGAGTTCAGCTTGTTATTGTTAAAGCAAAACACGTAGGCCAGATATGCGTGATTGCTTATTGTCAGGTTGGAGATAACCTCGTACAACTTAAGGCCGTATATGGCGGCAACAGTGTTCTCCTGACCATCCGTTTCACCGCTCTTTAGTGCGTTATATGACTTGTACAATTCTACGGGGACAGGTTTTGCCCCAAAGGCAGTGAACTGATCCGAGATGATTTCGTTATTTATTATACGAATGTTCAAACCGTTGAAGTCAGAAGGGGAGTGTATTGGTCTACGTGCAATGAATTGTTTGAAGCCGTTGCCCCAAAACGCCACTCCTACAAGCCCCTCATTGCGTAACCTCTCCAGCAGCAGAGCGCCAGGTTTACCATCAAGCATCGCATAGGCATCCTCAACCCGTGGAAACAAAAACGGTATGTCCGTATACTGCATGGCTGGCAGTACCATGCTTAATTTGGGTGCCGGAGAGATCAGGATATCCAGTTTGCCCTCTAACGCCATCCCTATCATCTTGTAGTCGTCACCCAGTTGTTGGGCGGGGAAGATGTTGATATGTACCCGTCCCATGGTTCTGTCCCTGACGGTATCGGCAAATCTCTGTGCGGCGATGTACATGGTGCTGCCCGGGGGCATGTTATGGCCAAGGGTCAACTCATATACCTTTTCACCCTTCCTTTCATGGTCAGACTTACCAATGGGATGAAGGTACATCAGCACCGCTACCACTACCACTGCTACAACGGCAGCAGCAGCAAACAGGAGGTATCTTTTAATCGTCATAAATATATGTTATCGTATCAGCATGGTAAGATGGGGTCAAGGGGTCAGCGACCCCCGGCTCAGTGGGGGACTGGCCCCCTTGCAGGGGTAACGCTGTTGACTTAAGCATAAAGATGCCTGAACCACGATTTAACGGATTAAGGGATTATCAGGATTATGTTAAGAAGGCTTCGTGTTTTTTTCCTGTAAATCCTTTAATCTGTGCAATCCTGGTTCAGACAGTTACTATGTTTCCTTAAGTCAACAGCAT
>NZ_JABXWD010000362.1 GCF_019173545.1 Candidatus Magnetobacterium casense
ACGGTTTCTTTTCTATGCCCAGTTTTTCGGGATGGAGCTCCAGGTTGGTGAAAACGGTATCCCCGGCGGCGAGACAGTTGAACAGGAAGTATGCTAGTAGAGCTGACTTACCGCCTCCGCGGTGGCCGATTTGCCCAACGACATATTCCGGTGGAAACGGGTTGCGGTATTCGTCGTCCACCTCGTCGGCATCCTCGACGGCAGCCTCAAGGATATCGTCTTCCGATTCGTATTCTTCAAGTGCGTCGGGTAACGTAGGTGCGTCACTCCTCATCCTCTGTAACCTCGCCCTTGTGGTCCTTGCTGAATCTTCTGGTCTTCCGCTTATCGTATGGACGCCGGCTGTTGTCCTCGAGCATCCCCGGAGCCAGCATATTGGTGATGCCCATGAGGAACTTCTTGCTTGCGGCTCCGCCCTCTGCCATGGACCCTGCCGTCACGCTGGCTATGAAGACCTGGGTCAAACGGTGTCGGGGTGCAAGGGCGTTCAGCATGGCCAGGTCGGACCACAATTCCCTGGTGAAGTTGCCGCGTATTATGGTATTGGCAGCCAGGGTGATGTCGCGCATATCCTTGGGGAGTTGCTGGAGTTCCTTAACGCTGGTGGCACTCCCCAGGGGCGCCATCATGCCCGAGCTGTCCTTCATCCAGCCGCTGCCCGGTGTCGCTCTTATCGGTTGTGTTCCTGGCATATTCCTATCCTGTCAAGGCCATCAGACCGAGCATCATACAAAACACGATGCCCACGATGGCCATTATTATCGTCGTCGGTTTCAGCATCCTGTCCCACAGCGTGGACGGCTTTTCCTTGAGCAAACCCACCGCATGGGCTAGAACACGGACGTAACTTACTGCCTTGGTGTATAACTGCAACGATGTCATACTGTACCCCCTCACACTGGGGAAGGCAGGTGGCTGAAGGTTCCCTGTGCCGTCGTCAACTGCCCAGTATGCCCACCGCTTGTGATCGTAGTCGAAAAACCTGTAATCGAGAACGTGAGTCTTGTCTGCCTCTATCTTCTGTCTTACCTCGTCGGCATCCCTGCCCGTCAACATCACGACGCCCATTGTTGTTATAACGTAGACGTCGGCCACGGTATTCCGGGTGTAAGCGGGCGCTGGTTTTACCGGGGACTGTGCTGGTTTGGCCTTCACTGCTGCCTGTGTCATTTCACTTTCCAAAAAACTTACCCGCTCCCTCTATAAACCCGCTGAGTTGTCCCGTGGATGCCGCTACCAGCAGGAACATGGCGACTGTCCCCAGGACGGCCAACAGCAGGATGAACATAAGGCGGTTTCGTATCTCGTTATCCTCTTGCCTTGATTGAGCGAGGGAGAACCCCTCGGCCCAGGAGTTGTCCAGTATTTCGTCCGATTCAAGGGTCTCGTGGTGGCCGTTGCTGCCGGCCTCTATTGCAGCACGGTCCGGCGGCCAGTCAAGAAGGCGGAACCTGAAAAGCTCCGTGATGGGCTCGTAGGCCACGCTTATCGGCCCCATGACGCGTTCCATCCCCCTGACCTTCTTGGATAGTACCCCGTTGCTGTCGGGTGATGCAAAGTACGCCATGCGGTTGTGGTTGTCTTGCAGGTGCGTCCCCTGGAGTTCCATCATCCGGCGGAAGAATCGCTTGTCTGAGCCCAGGACGAAGCACAGGGCATCTCCGCCTTTCGGCTCCTTCCCACTTAGTTTGCTAAATAAGCCCATTGATTACTCCACAAATACAAACCCGCTCCCAGTCCGATTGTGTAAACCGTTCCAGAAGCGGGTCTGTATCAATTCAATGCTCCTTGCGTCAACCGACGCCTTTCAGCACCCGGCTGCCCAACAGTCCGCTTATGAACATCAGCGCCACGGTATAGATCAGTGGCACCAGCCCGAGGAACTGCGTCAGCCCGGTGAAGCTTGAGGCATTGGTGTTCTCGTAAGCCGTGTCGCACGCATCCATTACGATGGGCAGCATAATCACGGCCACGACGACCACTATGACGGTGACTATTGTTTCCTTGATGGTGAAGCTCTTGCCCTTCGTTCCCATCCAGACCATCACGCCGCCGAATATCACCAACCCGACTAGCATGATCAACGGGAATAGCTTGAGCATAGGTTCACCACCAGGGTACCGCGTCCAGTTGAGAGCGGATCCCCCGCCGGTCAGGTAAGGAGCAATAGTGTCCATCGCTATTCCCAGGCCGATAAGAGCCAGGACGATGGTGATGGCGCCGAGTATGATGCTCTGCAGGTTGGCATTCCCGGAACCACCCTCACTACCTCCACCATGTCTCCTCATTTGCTCACCTCCTTAATTTCGTTTAAGGTTATCCCCGTCGACCTCGGGGGCTTATCCGCGTGATTTCCACGCAGAAAACAAGCCCCAAATAGCGGTTACGAATAGCCCGATCACCGTGATGAAGGGCAGTAGCCTGACGAAAGCTGCGAAGCCCGTAAACTCCTGGTGAGCTTCACGGACGTAATCTATTGTCAAGATTCTGGTATCGGAAGCGGCGAGCCCGCCAACGGTAACTATGTAGTCATCCTCATCGTAGGCGAGTATAACCGGGGTATCGGCCCCATTGTCGGAGTCCACTGCAAGGTCGGTTAAGTCCTCGTAGTAATGGGCGTAGCTTAATGTTTCATTGGCCGAGGTTACGTTAGCGGCAGTGGCACAGACGAAGTTTTCGGAGTAGTCATCTGCAGCCACATCATCCACAACGTCAGGTAGGACATTGGCAACGAGCATCAAGCCGAGAACCAACCCCACAATGGCTAGAATGACCTTGGTCATTACATAATCATTGTTTCACACCATATAGTTAATTATCTTACTGAATATCACCCACTATGATAATAGATTTTGTGTATGGTATACTTTAATTCAATGGCAGTGAGCTGCAGTAGGGCTGGCCGACCCTGCTTTGTTGCTGACATGGGATCGAGCAGGGATAGGAACCTTGCGTTCTGGGATGAGTTTGTGAATGCTTGTTCCGAGTTCCACTACCGGGAGATTGTCGCTGTAAGCCGTGCCTGTGGCCTTGCTACCAATACCGTGGAAAGGTGGAAATACGGGTTGAACTATCCTGACAAGGAAAGAGCAGAAGAAGTCCTGGAATGGGTGAAGCGGGGCAAGCCCATGAAACAACAGAGGCCATTCCCGGAGAACAGCATGTTAACAAGATGAATAAGCGTAGTAGGTTGGTTTTGGTGGGATGCCGTCTGGTGATTTGCAGAGATGGGCACTGGGTATGGATGAGTAGCGAAGGCTACCGGAGAATGCAATGCGCCATGCGAAAACATTAAGGTATTTGTTCCTTCCCCTCTTCGCTATTGTGCTGAGTCTATCAGTATGCTGTGAAAGTAATCAAAGGAGAATATGCTGATGGGTACAGGTGAAACTGTAAAACCCCTGTTCA
>NZ_JABXWD010000363.1 GCF_019173545.1 Candidatus Magnetobacterium casense
TGTTGAGTGCCCCAAGCGTCTGCCCAAGACCAAAGACCCTGTCATGTGGGGCGAGTGTGTACGTCAGGCTCAGGCCGGTTTCGTCCATGGTACAGTCTAACCTGCCGATAGCGTCAACAGGTTCCAGGTCGTCCTCATTTACGGGCAAGGTAGTCATACCCGTAGTCAAGGGGCTTCCCAGTCTGTAGACCGTCGTGAAGTTTAAAATTTCCGACTGCTTAAACATACGAAATATTATACCATGAATCAGAGAGCTTTATGTGTATCATCTTAAAAAAGCATGGTAAAATGGGGTCAAGGGGACTGGTCCCCTTGCGGGGGAGGTCTGAGGAGGGGGCAGAGCCGCCCTCCTTCTTTCTTTTACCATGAAATATAAAAGAAGATACCTTTATGTTATAATAAAAGTCGAGGACGACAGGATAGACAAATTGCACGAAAAAACAGAATAAGACAAGAAGATAATGTTTCAAACAAAGAGAGAAAACGATACGCCCTACAGAAGATTATGCTGTATACAACAGACGAATCGGTTGATTATTGCAACAACTAAAGAAATGTTTTTAAACAACCGATAAGAATATGTAGGCGTTTTTTAGTGAAAGATTCAAACAAGGGCGGGCACTTTGCCCGAGGTTAAGTATAAAGTTAAGGAGGAACGAATTGTATGAGTGTTAATGCCGACTTTAGTGCCTTGCAATATACGGCCGACATCTACCAGAGCAACAAGGTAAGCAATGTCGCTCGTGTCAACAAGACAGCCAACGGGGTTGAGGGCAAGAGTGATGGGCCGCAACGGGGCCAGGACAAGGTAAGCATCAGTGCCGAGGCTCGTGACAAGTACAATGAGAGCCTGAAGGCTGCCAACACGGACAACAAGGCTGCAGATGATACCAAAAAATCAAATCCCGCGACTAAAGGCTCCGATGCGAACACCAAAAAAACCGAAAACGCAAATAGCCCCGAAGATGTCGCAATGTACAAGAAGCGTATGAAGCAGGCCGAAATTGACAGAAAAGCAGCAGAAGACGCCAACAATGCGGAAAGCAAAAAGGCTGAAACCAAAACCGACAACTCCAGCGCAAACACCAAAAAGACTGAGGACTCAAAGAACGCTCAGACCAATGACAAGGAAGCCCTGAAGAAGGTAGAGGCTGATAAAGCAGCTGATAAAAAGGCAGCAGAAGACGCCAAAAATGCGGAGGACAAAAAGGCCGAAACCAAGACCGACAACTCAGAGACAACTAAAAAATCATCCGACGCCGGCAACACCAAAGGAACTGAAGATACCACCACAACAAAACGCGGCAGCAAACGACCAGCCGGTAAGGTAGCATAACACGTTGAACTCTGACTGACAAGTAATTGCAAGGAAAGGGAGGGTGACTACACTTGAGCGATTTCTCTGTTAGCCTGAGACTCATCCTTCAACTCTCCCCGAACTTTACTCCGGCTTGGGAAGGATACTATCGGTTAAATCAGAACTTTATGTTATGGTCTTTAAGGTGTTTAAGGTAGCGATTTATCTGCATTTCGCTTAAGAGTCTTTCTCTGACAAAGTATTCACCGATTGGCTTTTGGCTTTTCTGTTGCTGCCACACCAGCATGTTGCATTGAAACGGGGTGATGACCTTGAGTCTGACGAGGCAATCGCCAAGTCGTTCGCCACGGGTCTTGCCCCGTAACAGTTCAACGATCTTTTCTTCGTTGAGCCATCCCCACCGCACGGCGATCTCTCCCATGCGCTGACGCTGCTTTGACTGCCAGACAATGGCGGCTATGAGGTCCTTCCACGAAACGATCCCGGCATAATACAGGAACTCGCCTATACGCAGCTTCCGCCGTGGCAGATTCTTTGCCTGATATGCGTAGGTTGACGTCTTTGAGGAGTCAATGGTGAAACGCGGGTCCTGATTGTTCTGATTGTTGGACTGCTTGTTGGCATCTCTGCCGTTGTGTCTGTCGGTATGTTTGGCGGAGAACCCGTTGTTGCTAAAGCCTGCCGATTCCGTCTTTTGTTGCTGCGTGTTGTTGGAAGACGACCTGTTGTTGCCATAGTATGATTGTTGAGTGCTCTTTGCCGACTGACTTTGATAGGCACTTTGGTTGGACTGCTGCCACGTCTTAAAGTTTCCGGTGTAGGAGTCCTTTTGCGGCTTGAATGTATTGACGTAACTATCTTTGAGTCTGAAACCGTTTTCCCTCTGCTTGAGGAATGCGTTGAGCTTTTCGTATGCCTCGGTGGCTTCGATGAACTGCTGTGTACAGTTTTTTTTGTACTCCTCGCCCTCGGAGGCATTGCGGTCGGGGTGGGTTGCGAGGGCTATCTTTCTGTAGGCGCTCTTGAGACCCGACGGCTGGATGTATTCAAGGAAGCCACGGTCAATCTTGACCTCCTCACCAAACAGCACCTTGCAGGCATCGTAGAGCTCTATTTCATTTACACTATACATTAAAAAATTGTATCAAATCTTAAAGTAACTTGTCAAGTAATTTTTATATCACATTAATTAATAAGCAAAATAATTTTCCTGCAAGCAGGGAAGAGAAAGGGGCGACTCCGCTTCTTGGCGCTCCAGGAGGGGGCAGCGCCCCCCGGCCAGAAAGAAGCCCCCTTGACCCCGCAAAGGACATCTTGTTTACCCACTCAAAATTTATGCACCCTGATTTTGTATCTTCTTTAAATTTCATGGTAACTATACTTTTACGCACCCTGGATTCCTGGTCAAGCCAGGAATGACACACTTGGAAAACGGCTGTAACTGTCATTCCTGCGAAACATGTCCCTGGCTTGAACAGGGAGCAGGAATCCATGTCTTTTGACCGTGAAATAAAATTTACCCTGCTTTTTAAAGAGGATATCTGATTTTTAAACATATTGACTTAAAAGAGAGGTTTCATTTAATATTAAGTTAGAGCTAATCACCAAAGCACTACGAAGAGGTGGCGCATCCATACTGTACAGGTGTTTCATTTTGCAGCAGTATATGGTAGAAAGGGGGTATGATTAGGAGTATGAAGATAGGTACACGTCTTAGTGCAGGGTTCTTTCTGATACTGTTACTTCTGATGGCTGTTGCTGTCTTTGGAATAAACCGTATGCATAACTTGTACGGTCTTGTCTATAAGATGCATAGACATCCACTTACCGTTACCATGGCAATATCAAGGATTAACGCCAACATCATCAAGATTGATCAATACATGAATTATATTGTCCATGCCAGGGATTTGTCCGACGTAGATAAATACTCTCTTGATATAGACGGCGCTGAAAAAGAGATCCTCGAAGGCCTTGATGCCATCTCCGTGCGCTTTCTTGGCGACAAGGCAATGTATGATACTGCACTGAGGCTGTATCTGCAATGGAAACCTGCAAGGGATGAGATTATATCTTTGGTAAAGGAAGG
>NZ_JABXWD010000364.1 GCF_019173545.1 Candidatus Magnetobacterium casense
CTGAAACTTCATAGACAATCCTGTGTTGCTGGTCTATGCGTCTTGACCAGCATCCGGATAACTCATGTTTCAATTTTTCCGGTTTTCCTTGTCCACGAAAGGGGGCACGCTGAATGTCCTTGATCAAACTGATAATCCTAAGGGCTTTGTTTCTGTCTTTTTCAATCCACCATTGTAAGTCTTCAAAAGCATGAGGGTCAAACACCAAGCTTCTCACAAACTACCTCAAAAGGAATACTACTACTACGTTCATGTGCCTCTATAAGCCTTTCCCGCATGGTCTTGCTCTTAAGGAGATAGACGGTCTCCTTTTCAGACTCAATCTCTCGCCATAGCTCAATAGGGACTATGACCCCTGTAACTTCTCCGCTCTTATCAGAGATGTACTGAATATCTGTCTGGTTCATATAAACTCCTTACTCTATTCTGAATCTATTATACCAGATTTAGTATCCTCATTTTTTTACGTGGCGCAATTGAAATCCTTGACAAGTGCTTAATCTTAAAATTATAATGAGTGTGGGAAAAGATTTATGATCGTGCATTTGAAGGACATAAAGGAAGAGGGGCTTGTAGTTGAGCTCAAGGCAGAGATATCGCCCGACGACGTGCAGGTGCACGGGCCGGTGTGCGGCAGTCTCCTGATCCACAGGGCCGGCGACGGCGTGTCGATCAGCGGTACGGCACGGTTGGAGATGACACTGACGTGCAGTCGGTGTCTGACGGAGTTTGACGACAACCTCGATATCGACATCAATCTGACGTACATGCCCCTGCAGGATGAAGCCACAGAGGACGATGACCTGCAGGTAACCGACATGGATATCGGCTTTTATACAAACGACGAACTCGACATTCATCAGATTGTAACGGAACAGATACTTTTAAACATACCGATGAAGATAGTGTGCCAGGAGCAGTGCCTGGGGCTGTGTCCCACGTGTGGGCTAAACCTCAACGATGGCCCCTGCCGGTGTAACAACGGAGTTGCTGCTGCTGCACACAACGAAACAGACTTCAAGACAGAGGGCAGTGCAAACTACCTCGATAGACTTAGAACAAAATACAGAGTAAGATAAAGGAGTTATTAGGCGATGGCAAATCCGACATCAAGACATTCAAGGGCAAGAAGGGATAAGCGCAGGGCAAACTGGAAGGGTGTAATACCGCATCTGATAAAATGCCCCGACTGTGGAGAACTGAAGATGCCTCACAGGGCATGTGGCAGTTGCGGCATGTACGACGGCAGAAACATCTTAGAGGTCGTAGAAAAAGAGTAATCTTATGATTATAGCGTTGGATGCAATGGGTGGTGACAAGGCGCCGGAGGTCACGTTAGAGGGCGCTGTTGAATCGGTCAGGTTGTACAAGGACATCAGCATCATACTTGTCGGTGATGAGGAGATAATCAAAAAGCACCTTCACGGCAAGAGTTACCCCAAGGAGAGGTTGAGCATCCGTCATGCCTCACAGGTGGTTGACATGCAGGAGACCCCCACTGCGGCGTTACGGCAGAAGCGGGACTCGTCCATACGTGTTGCGGTGGAGCTGGTCAAACATGGCGAGGCAGGGGCCGTGGTCAGCGCCGGCCACTCCGGGGTTGCGCTGGCAACCTCCCTGACGCTCCTGAAGAAGGCCCCCGGTGTGGACAGACCTGCGATTGCGGCCTTTATGCCCACGCTCAAGGGGCGATTCCTGTTGATAGACGCAGGGGCCAATGTCGATTGCAAACCAATCAATCTGTTGCAGTTTGCCACCATGGGCAGTGCCTACCACAGTGCAGTGATGGGGATAAAATCTCCTAAGGTTGCGCTGATAAGTATCGGTGAAGAAGACTCAAAGGGCAACGACCTCACAAAGGAGGCTTTTAAGATGCTGAAGGCATCGAGTCTCAACTTCGTGGGCAACATCGAGGGCAAGGACATCTTTATGGGAGCGGCTGACGTGGTGGTCTGCGACGGCTTCATTGGCAACACCACCCTGAAGATAAGCGAAGGCCTCGCCGAGGTCATACTAAAAATGCTCAAGGCAGAGATGTCAAACTCGTATGCGGGCAGACTTGGCTATCTGCTGATGAAACCGGCTATCAGGAATTTCAAGAAGAACACCGATTATGCAGAGTACGGTGGCGCCCCGCTGTTGGGCATAAACGGTACCTGTATCATCTGCCATGGACGCTCATCCGCAAAGGCAATCAGAAACGCTATAAAGGTCACCAATCAACTGGTCAAGGTAGACATAAACAGGATAATATCCAACGCTATAGAAAAGTCTATGGAAGACATGCACGGGCAGGGATTAATTGAGGGCCAAGATTGAGGGGTAAGATTTGAGGGCTAAGATCATATCAACGGGATCATACCTGCCTGAGCGGGTTCTCACCAACCATGACCTCGAACAGATCGTCAATACCACCGACCAGTGGATAATCGAACGCACTGGTATCACAGAACGACACATAGCCGGCGATACCCAGAGTGTCTCAGACCTTGCTGCGGAGGCGGCCATGGTAGCCCTCAGGCGTGCGTCAATCAGTGCCGATTCCATAGACCTTATCATCGTAGCCACCATCACGGGTGATATGCCTGTGCCTGCCACTGCGTGCTTTTTGCAAAGAAACATTGGCGCCGTTAATGCGGCGGCCTTTGACGTCAATGCGGCATGTTCGGGGTTTATCTATGGCCTGTCGGTGGCCAATGCCTATATACTGGCTGGTCTGTACAGGCGGATATTGGTCATAGGGGCAGAGACGCTTTCAAAGGTGACCGATTGGGAGGACAGAAACACGTGTGTCCTCTTTGGCGACGGTGCCGGGGCAGTGATCGTGGAGGCAGCGGAGGGAGACAACGGTATCCTCTCCATCGACATATACTCCGATGGCACGATGGCCGAAATGCTTCAACTACCCGGTGGGGGGTCGAGGTATCCCACCACAACCGACACTATAAATAACCACATGCACTATATCAAGATGAAGGGCAACGAAACATTCAAGGTTGCAGTGCGCACGCTGGAAAGACTCGTCACCGACGCCCTGGCAAAAAACAACCTGACAGCCTCCGACCTGGCCCTGCTTATCCCGCATCAGGCAAACATGCGAATAATCTCTGCAACCGCCGACCGCCTGGGTATCGGCATGGACAAGGTCATGGTCAATCTCCACAAGTGTGGCAATACCTCGGCAGCCTCCATACCCATTGCCCTGGATGAGGCCGTGGTGGCCGGTAGGGTGAAGGCCAACGACGTCATACTGCTTGAGGCCTTTGGCGGCGGGTTGACCTGGGCGTCTGCACTTATCAGGTGGTAACCGGCATTATAAGGAAACACCTGCAATATCAAATATAAAACCCGCTCTGGCTCCCTCACTACACACACATACACTGCGTCATACC
>NZ_JABXWD010000365.1 GCF_019173545.1 Candidatus Magnetobacterium casense
TTGATTCTATTGCTCTTTGATTCATATATAACAGTCTATCACTTCTTGATCTATTTTGCAATAATTATTTTTCTGCTGCCCCTCTACCATGCTTTTTAAAGAGGATACCGAAACCGGCTATTAAAGAGGAATATAACGAGGATTTTCAAAATGTATAATCGAGTTACATTCGCCGGTTACATAACACACACTCCCGATTTCAGGTTGCTAACTAAAGGAACAGAGGTTGTACCAGTTATTACACTACGGTTAGCAGTAAAATCAGCCAATGAAGAGGTGTTATTCATCTATATTGTTGCCTTCGGTAAACAGGCAGAAAGTTGTCATAAGTGCTTAGATAAAGGCAATCCCGTTTTAGTGGAAGGACGGCTTAAAGAAAGCATCTGGGAGTACGAAGGTCAAAGGAAAAGTAAAGTACAATGTATTGCCTCTAAGGTTGTTTTTCTACCGAGAAACAGTGTTAAACCTGAATATGAAATGGAGAAAGTCAGTTGGAATGATGTTATAGGAGAGCCATTCTGAAAAACAAAGCAATCCCCCTCCCTTTATGGGAGGGGTTAGGGGAGGGGGTAGCTTAATCGAAATCAAAGTAATCTTGCCGTAACGATACAGGTTCACCATTCCGTAAACCGTTCAAAACAGGCTCAGTATGTCTACTTTCATCCGCATTGTCCTGTTGACTAGCTAATTCCTGAGCATAAGCATAAGCATCAGCCGATGTTGTTGGAGTGTAGTGTGTCGGTAAACGCCTCCTTAAAACCATAGTATCCTCCTTTTTTAGATGTATCTTTTTAATGATAATAAATGACTAAAATATATCGTTTCTTATGATAATTAACAGCCAGGTGCGACCTGGAGCGCCAAGAAGCAGAGCCGCCCCCTTCTTTACTTCTTTACGTATAAAATTAATTATGGACAGGTATTTATAGTGCATATCGGGCAATTATAGTCCTCTATTGTGCCCGAAAAAAACTTTACCCTTGCGTTTCAATAAACACACATGCTATTTTAAACAAGTATGAGAGTTGGAATAATCTATCAGTGGTAATAACAGAGGGCAATGTCTGCTGGGTATGCGCCGGCAGGGGGCTGGAATTGGTGCGTCCTTCGACGATACGGCGCCCGCTGTCGGATGTGAACTTTGCCATCACCGACCCCAACTACGGGACAACGGCTGCCATATATCGCTGCCGCAACTGCGGCTTCCTTCAGTGCGCACAACTGTCCGATGTCCTGCAATACTACCAGAGCCTCAGGGACGAGGAATACGACAGCAGCGGCCAACACCGCCTGCATCAAGCCGACAAGCTCCTCAGGACGATCATCCGGTACAAGAAAACTGGGAAGTTCCTCGATGTTGGAGCCGGCACTGGGTATCTCATGCAGCGGGCACTGGCACACGGGTTTGAGGCCGTTGGCATTGAGCCTTCAGCCTGGTTGTGCGAAAGGGCGGTTGCAAAGGGGTTAAACGTGGTATGCGGCGTACTGCCTGAGCGTTCTCTTAGCCCGCCATACGACGTCGTCACACTGATAGACGTCATCGAACACGTCTCAAATCCCGTGGAGGTACTGTTGCACGTTGCCGGGGTGATGTCGGCGGAATCGGTGGGCGTGCTGGTGACCCCTGATGTGCAATCGCTGGCGGCACGGTTGACGGGCAATCGGTGGTGGCATTACAGGGTGGCGCACGTTGGATACTTTAACCGTAAGACGATATCTCTGGCCCTGGAAAGGGCAGGACTCCGACCAATCTCTTTTAGCAGACCTGCCTGGTATCTCAGCGCCGCATATCTGATGTCGCGTCTGAACGTGTATCTGCCCTCATACCTGAAGCTCACCCCCCCGGATGTATTAAACCGTCTGACGGTTGGCTTTAACCTCTTTGATTCCATGCTTGTAGTGTTTCATAAAAAGAGCAGTCCGCTCCCTACGGTCGTTGGGGCGTGAACCTGCGTCCATACATCCAGATCGCCAGGCCGGACCACTGGTTCAAAAACGTCTTCATGCTGCCCGGCCTTGCCATCGCAACTCTGATGGAAACCAACATAGCGCAAGATTCACTGAAAAAGGCCGTCATCGCCTTTATCAGTGCCTCCCTGGTTGCCTCGGCCAACTACGTCATCAACGAGTACATAGACGCCGATTTTGATAGGCATCATCCAACCAAAAAGAACAGACCCGCTGCCGCCGGACTGGTTACACTGAGGTTCGTGGTGCTCCAGTACATATTGCTGGTATGCGTGGGGTTGGCCCTTGCAGTATACGTTGGGAAGCTGTTTGCAGCTACGGCTGTATTTTTGCTTGTGATGGGGGCCATCTACAACATCCCGCCAATAAGGGCCAAGGACTACATCTATGTTGACGTCCTGACCGAGTCGATCAACAACCCCATACGTCTGGTGCTGGGGTGGGGGATTATCATTGAGACATACCTGCCACCGGCCAGCGCACTATTGTGTTATTGGTTTGGCGGGGCATTTCTCATGGCCGTAAAGAGGTTCTCCGAGTACAGGTTCATCAATGATCACGAACGGGCCGGTTTGTACAGGCGCTCATTTGCCCACTATACGGCTGACAGGCTATTGCTGTCGAGTTTCTTTTATGCCATTACGTCGTCGCTGTTTCTCGGCATATTTCTCATCAAGTATCGCATCGAATTCATAATGAGCTTTCCGCTATTTGCTGCATTGTTTACGTGGTACCTGAAGATCGGCCTGCAGTACGACTCTCCCGCCCAACGACCACAACAGCTATTCACCCAAGTGGGGTTTATGGTCTTTGTTGCACTGCTGGCGGTGTTTGTCATGGCCCTGTTCTTCCTGGATATACCAATCCTGCACACGATATTTACAAAGAACATAGGATTTAACTGGTAGCCCTGCAGAAGGGGGACGGCTTGGGCGGCTTTATAGCTCTCATATAATTATTTCAACATATAACGATTTAAATACGTGAAGAACATTTCTCTTGATTTTATTTTTTTTATCACTTATACTTGTTGCTACTATGGATAAACAAGACGAAGAGATAAAAAACCAACAAAGGAGGAAGTATGTATCCAAAACCGCAGTACGACGTGCAGCCTGACGGCCAAACGGGGTTTAACGACGACAGGGTAATGATCCAGGGGTTTTACTGGGAATCGGTGCGACACGATCATCCCAAGTGGTATGATATCGTCAGGGAGCGGGCGGAGGCCTTAAATGAAGGTCGATTTGATCTCATATGGCTGCCACCGCCATCACATGCTGGAAGTCTGGAAGGTTATATTCCTAAAGAATACTTTACCGTGAAAATCTTATTGAGTTAAGACACAAAACTCCCCCTCACCGTCCATGACAGTTTTTTTTGCGATGATTCTATGTCTTATTCCTTACATATCCAAATTT
>NZ_JABXWD010000366.1 GCF_019173545.1 Candidatus Magnetobacterium casense
AGGGTGCCTTTGGCGGCATAGACCCCGATGCCCGTGGCAAGATTGCCAGGCTGTGGGCAACCCAATCTGCGTCGCTGGAGAAACTCCACGTCGCAGGGGACGTCATCAGGTGTTTCAGGGATGCCGGTTGTAAGGTTGGGGTTGTCTCAAACATGTGGAGGCCCTACTACGAGGCGTTTAAGGAGGCCTGTCCTGAGCTTTTGGAACTCATCGACTACCAGGCATTGAGCTTTAAGGAGGGGTACAAGAAGCCCGCCCCGGAGATTTTTCTGACAACGCTGGATGCCCTTGACGCCATCCCGCAGGCAACGCTTATGGTCGGGGATACGTATGACAACGACATCGGGCCGGCCATCGCCCTGGGAATGAAGACCGTCTGGGTCTTGTCGCGCATTGAGCATGAGCGTCAGGCACTTATCGGGGTAATCAACGGGCAACGGCAAAAACCCCTGTGCTGCGTTGAAAGTATCAGTGGCTTCGTATAGAGAAGTAGAAAAAGAAAGAAGGAGGGCGGCTCCGCCCCCTCCTCAGACCTCCCCTGCAAGGGGTCACGGACCCCTTGACCCCTTAAATGTTGTTGTGGCCTTTGTTTACATCTTTATGGCTTTAGTTTTTTTGTCGTGTGAATCTCAGGGCGGTTATTTAACGCCAACACAAAAAGGGGGGGAGTTGGTGTTTAATGTGGGGAGGTTGGTGGATAAAATACCGCAATTTTACACTTACGGGTATCAGGGCAAGAAAATTAACTTTTTTGTTATCAGGGTGGATGGTAGGGTGATGTCGTTTCTTGACGCTTGCAAGTCGTGTTATCAGAGGAAGTTGGGGTTTGAGTTTCACGATGGTTACTTTACATGCAGGTCGTGTAAGACTAGTTACTCCGTGCATGAGATCGAAAAGGGGATCAGCAATTGTATACCAGTAAAGATAGATGGCAGGCGACAGGGTGATGACTATCGGATAAGCGTCTCAACCCTTGAGGGGATGGCGTATATGTTTTAGTGAGTTACCTCACATGTTTTGCATACAATCGAAACTCGTTGCAATGCGCAGGTCTGAGCTATTGCTTCAGATTTAAGCTGTCACTTTCAAAAAATATGTCTTCCTTGACCCCTTTGCTCAGGAGAAACTTGACTACTTCCACCGGTTTAAAAAACAACCTCAGTTTCCACAACTTCTTGCCGGCATCGTTGACGATAGCACTGTCGAGCTTGTCTATGACGTCAGATAGGGTCTCGATCGTTTTTTCGTTAAAATCGCTTCTTATCCTTAACTTCTCTGCCAATACGTTTGCATCGTGCAGGTCAATGAGAAATCTCCTGACAACGGACTTCAACGCCAGGAGATAGCCCTTACCGGAGTCAGACTTTAAAAACCCGGGTACGTCTAACAGGAAGGAAGTGAGCGATTTGACATCAGGCAGATTACCCAGGTACTTTATATCCACGGCATATTTGCCACTGCAATGCCTGATGAGTGTGCTTGCCAATTGCTGTGCCTGCTCATGGGCAATCCTGTTTAGCACCAGAAAAGGTTGAAATCTGCAACTCACCTCCTGGACAAGAGGAAAGACCTCCGGATCGATCTCCTTGACCCGATTAACAAACCAGCTCAACATAGCAGATTCGTCATGGGCACAGGCCTGCCCCAGGTCTCGTACAATGGCTCCAATCTCCTTGTGTTTGCCAAACACCGTAACCATCTTTCTAAACAACGCCCCTTGAATAAACCTGTATGCGTTCATCACGGCGCCGGGTTCGGGCACGGTCACCAAAAACCCCCTGTCGGCAAATATGAAGAAGTCCAGTGTGCTCAGGTCCATACCCGCACCGAGGTCTATGACGATGAAATCGGCATCCAGCGTGTAAAGATGTCTTATCAGTTTGACCTTTAGTTCTGCGGCGGGGTTTGACATCGTGGGTGAGTAGTGGGCGCCGCTTATTAAACTCAGATTGGTTATCGGGGTCTTTACGACGATGTCATTGAGAGAGCCGACCTTCTTGTGTATGAAATGAAACAAAGACAACGTCCTGTCAATTACACCGAAATAGGTATGGAGATTAGCCCCACCCAGGTCAAGGTCTACGACTATAACCCTATAGCCCATCATGGCCAGCGTCGTCGAAAGGGTCACGGAAAATATGCTCTTGCCAACCCCTCCCTTGCCTCCTGCCACTGCCAAGATGTGACCAGCCTTTTTGGGCAACTCAGTCATTGCCGTGAATTATGCAGCAGCAAAGGAATCTGGCACTCAGTATATGAACCAATGCATGACCCTCTCCCAGCTTTTGGCAAAGGACAGGGCATACTTCTTCCTCAGACCAACCCGCATAAGGAAACAGTACACATGCAAGGCATTTAGGTAATGCTGCACGAGATGTCTTATATCTCTATGGTTTTTCATAATATGCAAAGTGCAATTATTATACCAGAGGCACTTGTCATTTTACTACCACTGTCGGGGAAACAAACAGACAACCTCTTAGACTATTCCTGCCCGATATCGGTAAGGATTGCCCCAATCCGGAAAACTCTTCCCACAGACATACCTGTGTTGGTTATGCAGACATCAGCACGGAAAATTGACACTTTATGACAGTCATGTGCGTTGCGGTCTGGTTGTTTACCTTTCTTGTGATGTTGACGAATCCTTGTGGGTTTACATAGAATAGCAGGGGTGAATAATTCTCTTAACAGAAGCATTGCCCTGTCCTGGTTTGTCGTGGTTTTGGTTCTCTGCCTCATTCAGCAGGTCTATGGCATACGGTTTTTTTTCCTGGCTATTGCGGTAGTGCTCTATCTTGTCCCTGTGTACTACCTCAGACGTCTGCCGGTGTTTCCCAAGGCCACTGATATTTTTCTGGGCGTGCTGGGGTGTGTCTTATTTGTGCTGCCCTTTGTGCTGATCAAGGTTTTTGTGATGAAGGGGACATTTGTGTCTCCTCCTCCGGTGTATATACTGACGCTGCTCATGCTCAATGCCATGCCGGAAGAACTGTTTTTCAGGGGCTACCTCCAGGAGTCACTGGGCAACGGTGCCTCATCGGTCGTTATTGTTAGCGCCCTGTTTACCCTGTGTCACAGTGGGAGATTTTTTGTCACCGGCGACATTACACCGCTTCTGACCTTCTTCCCCTCGCTGATGATGGGCTGGCTATACCTCAAAACGTCTAACACACTGCCATCAACGCTGTTTCACCTTGTTGCCAACCTCGCCTTTACTTCCATAATATAGCATATTTCATTCATGTTATCATGTACCGTGACCACACCATTATGGGGTCAAGGGGGCTGGCCCCCTTGCAGGGGGTTCTAAAGGGGGGCGGAGCCGCCCCTTTCTTTTTTTTGTATTGCACGCAATAGAAACACTCT
>NZ_JABXWD010000367.1 GCF_019173545.1 Candidatus Magnetobacterium casense
GATAAAGACATGAGGTCTTCTTTAACACAAATCCTGATAATCTCTTAATCCGTTAAATCGTGGTTCAGACATCTTTTAATTGCAGAGTTTGTAATATGACATTGTCAAAATAATCAACTCAATGTCAACAAGGTAAGAAGGGGTCAAGGGGTCAGCGACCCCCTCCTGGAGCGACAAAGAAGCGGAGCCGCCCCTTTCTTTCCTTCTTCTTAGGGGGGTGAACTATTACCATTATTCTTTACAATACAGATGACATGCCACGAGTCTGCCGCTGTAGGGTTGTAGCGATGGTGATTTCCTGTTGCATGGCTCAAAGCGGCGCGGACAGCGGGGATAGAAACAACATCCTGAGGGTGATGCCTCCTCTGCTATGACGTTGTCCCGAAGAACTCTGTCCTTGGGGTTGATCTGCGGGACGGAGTCTATGAGCATCTGCGTGTAGGGATGAAGCGGTTGCGTAAAGACCGCCTCCGTTGCCCCCTGCTCGACGATACGGCCCAGGTACATGACCCCGGTGTCGTCGCTGAAGTACTGCACGACGTGCAGGTCGTGACTGATAAACAGATACGACAGCCCTATCCGCTGCTTTAGCTCAAGCATGAGGTTCAATATCTGTGCCTGTATGGAGACGTCCAGCGAAGAAAGCGGCTCGTCGGCAACAACCAGCTCCGGCGATAGAGTCAATGCCCTGGCAATGCAGATGCGCTGCCTCTGTCCGCCGCTGAATTCGTGCGGATAACGATTCATCACATCCGGCGTCAGGCCAACCGTGTGCAAGAGGTCGGCCACCTTTTCCCTGTACTGCGATTTGGGCACAATCCTGTGGATGCGTAGTGGCTCGGACAGGGTGGCAAAGATCGACATCCGTGGATTTAACGATGCAAACGGGTCCTGAAAGATTATCTGCACCGAACGCCTGTAGGCCCTAAGCGCATCCGCCCTCAGACCAAAGATATCAACCCCTTTAAACAGCACCTCACCGGCATCAGGCTCGGTCAACCGGACAATCATTCGTGCCACGGTGGACTTTCCACAGCCGCTCTCACCAACCAGGGCAAAGACGTTGTTGGCATCCACACTGAAACTTACACCATCGACGGCCGTGACCACCGATTTCTGCTTAAAGAGTCCCAAGGCGCTGCTGTAGCGCTTTACAACGCCGCTGACCCTTAGCAGCTCCATATGCACCTGACCATGTGCCCGGGGGCAAGCTCTCTCAAAGGCGGTTCGGCTTCCCTGCACTGCCCCGTGACGTGCGCACAACGGTCTGAGAACTTACAACCATCAGGGAGATTATCCGGTCTGGGGACAAATCCCGGGATTGGTTGCAGCGTCACGCCTCGCCCGCGGGGAAGTGAATTCATCAGGCCCAGCGTGTATGGGTGCATGGGGGCCTTAAACAGCTCCTGCGTCGATGACAGCTCCATGACACGACCGGCATACATGACCATCACCTTGCTTGTGTGCTCGGCGATGATCCCCAGGTCGTGGGTTATCAGGAGCATGGACATGTTCTTTTCCTCTTTGATGCCGTGCAGGAGGTGCAGAATTTGCGCCTGGATGGTAACGTCCAGGGCCGTAGTCGGCTCATCTGCGATGATCAGTGCGGGGTCGCAGGCCACCGCCATCGCTATCATCACCCGCTGCCTCATCCCCCCGGATAGCTGATGCGGGTAGTCGTTGACCCTGGTCCTGGCAGAGGGAATCCTTACCGCATCTAGGAGCGCTACTGCCCTGTTTGTGGCTTCCTTGCGTGAGATGCCCTTGTGGGTCATTAATACCTCTGCTATCTGGTAGCCTATCGTGAGCACGGGGTTGAGGGAGGTCATGGGTTCCTGAAAGACCATGGATATCCTGTTGCCCCTGAGCTGTCTGCGCCCCTCTGCGGTCAACTCAGACATGCCCTTGCCCTGAAATCGGATGTCTCCCTCATAGAAGGCACCATCGGGCAGTATTGACATTATAGCGTAGGCCGTGATGCTCTTTCCACAACCGCTCTCACCAACAATGCCAAATACCTCGGAGGCATCAACCCCGAAGTCAACTGCACTTACAACCCTTATTGAAGGTTGAGACTTGTTCTTGAAATATATGCTTAATCCCTCGACCTTGAGGACTTCCATATCTATAACTATACCTGGAATCTAAACTAAAGGCAAGGGTCCCCACACCATTAGATCAACCCTTCTATTGCGCTAAAGTCATCCGCCCGTATCAAGGCCTCAGTGATTGCAGATAGCCGTGATTCATCCTCGCACTGCCTTACTTTATCCAAAAGGGATAGACCTTTGGTGCCGAATTTTATCTTCAGCAATATCTCAATAGAGCTTTGCATACCCTTTATCTGGCCTTTTATCTGACCTTCCTCATGGCCTTCCGCACGGCCCTGCATAAACCTTATGTCCGTTTTAAAGTCGTATACGATTGACATGTTTTTCTCCTCCTCTATCATAATTTCTTGCAAGTCTCTCAATTTTGAAAAGACCTCCAGCTCCTTCATATACATCGACAGGTTTAGTTCTCCTGTGGTGCTTTTAATCAATTCGGTTAATATGTCCCTTGCAAATGAGCGATCGTCACGGTTGCCCTTGTCGCACAATACGGAGAAAACTATCTCAGGAGGCACTCCGGAGTAAAGAAACCGTTCACATGGCGTATTGCGGATATCTATCAAATTATAACGGTAGCATATATCGGGCAAGTTCAACTCACTCTCCATCTTCATCTTATCCTTGCCAATGAAAATAACGTACTGCTTGACCACTACCTCATACACCGAGTAGATGTGAACAAAGTATCGCAGCATTCGTTTAGGCATCTTAGAGTCATTGGTGCTCTGGAACTCTGCGTGTACAATGAAGGCCATCCTGCCATCCTCATTTATCCCGGCGACGAAATCAGTCTCACGCTCATCGGTCAACTGCGTCACGACATTGAGACTGCTGATATCATCGGCCTTAATGCCCAACACCTTCTCCAGCAGAGGCCGCTCTATATCCCTGAGCAACTCCTTGATGATCTTGTCGTAATGGCCTGTCGGCGTATCCATCCTGCCTCTATTATACTATAGATAGGGATAAAATTGGGTGCATTTGATTGCCCTGACGAGATCGAAATCTGCCATTAAAATTAATCCCCTAATTTGACAATGTCACATTCAAGTAACCATCAGGGATTGTCTGAACTAGGATTACACAGATTAAAGGATTTACAGGATAAAGACATGAGGTCCTATGGTTTCGCACTTTCTGGATTCCTGCTTACGCAGGAATGACACAGATGGGCGCAAAATACCATTTCTTGTCATTCCCGTGAAAACGGGAATCCATTTTCAAAAA
>NZ_JABXWD010000368.1 GCF_019173545.1 Candidatus Magnetobacterium casense
ATCCATTGCACAGAGCAAGCACGCTGCGTTGTATCTGGAATACGGCGGCGGCAATCCCCGGCTGCTGGAGTGGTTGAACGTCATCGCCAGGGACGAGGCCAAGTACGACCTGGCTGATCTTGAGGCGAAGCTGCGGGGCAAGCAGGATGAGTTCATCCTCGCTTATCTTGCGGATGTGATCGCACAGACAGAGGGGGATGAGTTCCACAAGTTCATTCAACGAGCGGCTGTGTACAGGGAGCCTGTTGGTGCGACAGCCTTTGCGGGTTTTGGCGGTGAGCAGTTTTTAGACACCGGTGTTGACCTGACGCTGATCGAGCGTGAAGACGTCTCCAGGGGTGAGTTTGTGTACTGGGTGACGCCCGTGATTGTCGAAAGCATGTGGGGCAAGTTGGCGCCTGATGAGCGGCTTGAGATGCACGGGCTGGCGTATCAGTGGTATGACGGTTGGATTAAAGCCGCCTCGGAGGCGAATTACAAGTACCTGGAGGAGGCCGTCCGTCACGCCCTTGAGGTGGGTAATATCCGTGGTGCGTGTCCTCATGCGCGTGCGTTGGGGGATTACTTTGACAATATGGTTTTATATCGGCAGGGTCGGGCGATTATGGAAAAGGTTGCCGTCAGGGTCTCAGATGCGGTGGTGGATGAGGCCAAGGCAACGAAGGATATAGCGGTTGGAAATTTTCTTCATACATACGCTTTCTCATTAGATAAGTTAGGCGACCCAAAGCAGGCGATTGCGTTTTACGAAAAAGCACTTGCGATCTGCCTGGAAGTCTATGGCGAAAGACATCCGTATATTGCGTCATTGTATGAAAGCCTAAGCATCGTATTTTACGAATCGGGCGATCCTCAAAAGGCCGCCGACTACATTGCAAAGGCCAAGGGGGCCTGGTCTTGAGGCTGTAGCTTTGCCACCGTATCCTCTTAAAAAAGCAGGTAGTCCCGTACAAGTAGTGGTGACCGCAGACTGCCTCATCAGTCAAACCTCAAAACATTGAAAAATCACAGGTTTATATTCGATTGTGTGCGATACAAGAAAGAAGGAGGGCGGTTTACGGCAGGGGTGCCTCACCCCCTCCGCCCCCTCCTCAGACCTCCCCTGCAAGGGGACCAGTCCCCCACTGAGCCGGGGGAACTTAGCCGGGGGCGGCTCGCCCCTCGCTGACCCCTTGACCCCTTAAAATGCCGTGTGTTTTGTATTTAATCCAATCGGAATCTGCTATACATTCGAATCGAAACGCACAATAAAAAAAAAGGAGGGCAGAACGCCCCCCCTTCTTTGATCCCTCACTTGCCGCTGTGGGCTAAGTCGGGTTTGTTTATGGTTTCAATGTCACAAATACCCATGCCGTTTCATGGTTGGCATCCATCACGGTTATTACTGCCTTAACTTCGCTGGTGACGGCCTTGAGCACCGTTACCGTAAGCACTCCGTCAGCGTCAATCTCCGCATTGAGCAGAGAGGGATTGCTGACCTTTGTCGTGTATGGGGCTTCTCCGCCATCGACATCAAACGTTGTGGTATCGCCCACTGCCGGTGCCGTGAGTGTCGCACTTGCCGGAGCTACCTGCACTCGTCCGGCGCCAATGACAAACCAATCGGGGTCGTCAATCGCACCCAACGAAATCCCGCTTTCTATCGTCGCACCATTCATCAGCCACATAAAGAGTTGACCCGTTATTTCGTTCTGCCACAGTAGGTCAAGTTTGCCATCGCCGTTGTAATCACCCTTCCTGATTATATGCCAACTGTCATCCGCAACAGTGGCAACCATCTGGTAACCCTTTACCGTTATACCATCCATAAACCAGATGGCCACTTCTCCGGTCTTCACGTTCTTGTAGAGGATGTCGGCCTTGCCATCGCCATCAAAATCACCTACCCTGGCTACACGCCACTTGGGGTCCTTTAAATTAGACACAATCTCAGGGCGCTTTATCGTTGAGCCATCCATCAGCCACATGGCCAACTTTCCAATGCCCTCATGTCTGAACAGGATATCGTCTCTGCCGTCGCCGTCAAAGTCGGCCACTCCGGCTACTGCCCAGTCTCTGCCCACTTTACTGTCGATCATCTTTGAGTCTACAACATCGGCGCCATTCATAAACCAAATGGCCATCTTACCATCGCCCTTGTGTCTGAAGAACAGATCGGCCTTGCCATCGCCGTCAAAGTCTCCAACTCTATTGAGGAACCAGTCCTTCTTGTGTATCTTCTTTTCCGAATTTCTGAACTTCACAGGTGCATGACTGGCCAACGTCAGGCCATCCATAAACCAGATGTGCAGCGAACCGTCCTTGGTGTCTCTCCAGATGATGTCGGTCTTGCCGTCGCCGTCAAAGTCCCCGACGCCATCTATCTGCCACTTGCGTGGTACGGTGCCCGGTGAACCGTAGCTCGTTACGTTGTCACTGTTCATCAGCCATATGGCAACCATGCCAGTCCTCTGGTTGTGCCACAGGATGTCGCTCATGCCATCGCCGTTATAGTCGTGGATGACCTTGGCCACGACAGGTCCGCTTCCCATAAAGGTGGCGGTGACCATCTTGCCGGCGGACATTTTCACCGTACAGGAATTTGTTGCGTTATCGCTTGTTACATTATCGCTTGCGGGGTCGCAGCCCGACCAGCCACCAAATGTCGAACTCGCATCTGCCGTAGCATTCAGGGTAACAACCGTGTCCTTGTCATAGGGGGCAACGCACTTATCGCCACAACTTATACCGGCGGGAGTACTCTCCACGGTGCCCTTGCCACTGCCGGCCTTGCGCACTGTCAACGTAATGCCCGGAGCCGTCACCTTGTTGAACGTTGCCGTTACCGTCTTGACCGCCGTAGTGTTGTCCGATGACGCCGGCATTGTCACCTTACACATTGAGCCGGGGGTCGCTGACCCCTTGGCAAGGTCATCACCACCGCCGGAGGGGTCAGCGACACCCGGCATAAAAGTTGAATCGTCATCTTCGGTGTCACACCCGCTCCAGCCGCCAAACTTTGAACCCAGCTCGGCCTTGGCCATCAATAATACGACCGTACCAACAGGATAGCTGGACGAACACTTATCGCCACAACTTATCCCCTTCGGGTCGCTCACCACCATGCCGGCACCATCACCGGCCTTCTCCACCGTCAATGTAGCATTTGCGCCGCCCTCATCTGCATACACTGGCGGCACCGAAAACATCAACACTCCACACAGCACGGCAATAACCGCAAACACATACGACAACATTGAGCCGGGGGTCGCTGACCCCTTAACATCTCTTACGCTTCTGACATAACTCATAAACTGTCCTCCATTGCTTTGAGAATTCTGGTTTCTGTCATCATA
>NZ_JABXWD010000369.1 GCF_019173545.1 Candidatus Magnetobacterium casense
GAAACATTCATCACACCAGTGCTGATCTGAAAAATTGCGCTTTCATTCATCACACCAGTGCTGATCTAAAAATTGCGTTTTCATTACCCAAGTATTTTCAGCCTGCCAGGACTTGCCTCAAAAATATCACCGCGCTCAAGCAGCAAAGCAACAACACCCTCGGCATCCTTGCCTGCCTGCGCCAAAACATCATCGGTTGGAGCGCCAGAACCGGAATCAAGCTCGCGCACGAGCTTCAGCACAACAGCCTCGCTGTCAAGAATATCATCAGCCATCTTCCTGATATCACTGTCACCAGACACTCCAGACCCGGCAGCAGTCAAAGCAAGCGCAGGCCCTGAAGCAAGCTCTTTTGCACGCACATCCAGCCAGCGAGAATCCAGCTGCCTGACAATCTCTGCAGCAACATAATTCTCATTCCCAAAAACCCGCAGCCAGCCAATCACTGCAACAACAGAACCAACAACAACAGGCACAATCTTGTCAAACTCACGCACAAGAATAATGGCAGTGCGGTCATCCATAACAAATGCAGGCGGGCTCTCAGAAGCAGAACCGACAACAGTGCCTATGACATTAACCCTGCTGCCATCACGAACAGCACCTGAAAGCAAATCCTTGCAAGACGCTTTCAGCGCAACAACAGGACCCCCGGCCATAACGAGCAAGGCAGCTGACTGGCTTATATGCTTTTAGCCAGACCAGAGGACAAGTTTATAAACATCAGAGAGGATAACAGAGCCATGCCATTATCACCATTGGCAGAATACGTCCAGAACCTGCTCAACAACAACTACCCAGAGCAGTACATACGGAACTATCTTGCACAAACAGGATACCAGCCAGCACAAGTAGATGCGGCCTTCACTGAAGTGCAACAAGCAACACAAATCGCGCCAACAGGCAAGCCCTGGCTCTGGATAGCAGGAGCAGTCCTTGGACTGGGCTTAGGCGGGCTCATAGTCGCGCTCCTCTTTGCCGCACCAGCAGCAAAACTCACAATAAGCACGCTTCCAGAAGTGTCTGAAGCACTGCCAGGCGACACGATAGACTTCAGGGCAATAGCATCAGCAGAAGGAACAATAGAAAGCACAATAGTAAGCCCTGACGGCGACATAATAGGAACACCTGCACAAAAAGAAGCAAGACAAGGAAGCCAGCTTGCCAGCGTCAGGCTGCCAGACAACGCAGCACCAGGAGAATACGAAGTCAAAGTCACAATCACAGACGCAAAAGGAAGAGAGGCAAGCAGCAGCTTCAGCATAACAGTCCAGGCACTCGCAGCCACGTGCGACGACGGCACAAAAAACCAGGGAGAAACAGGAATTGACTGCGGCGGGCCGTGCCCGGCATGCCCTGTCACGACACCACAGCCGCCAGCCGGCGTAACTCCGTCCGCAGAGCCGCCTGCTGGAGGGGCGCCAACAGAGCCGCCTGCTGGAGGGGCGCCTGCAGGACCACCTGAAAACCAAACGCCTGGAGAAGCACCAACAGAATGCCCAGAAGGATGCAATGATTACGACCCAACAACAAAAGACGAATGCGTAGCTGGCAAGTGTGTCAACACTCCGACACAGGAATGCGGCGACGGCACGTGCAGCGGAGATGAAACCAGCACAAGCTGCCCGCAAGATTGCGCAGAAGGAGCAGAACCAACAACAGAAGACAAGGTCATAGAAGACGCAAAGAAAGCAGCAGCAACAGAGCCAGACAGGGCAGTAAGCCTATGCAATTCAATACCAACAGAATATTCCAGGCACAACTGCATGCAAACAGTGGCATTTGAAGCAGACAAAAGCGCACTGTGCCAAAACATAGGCGCAGAAGACAGAAGAGATTCATGCTATGCACAGTTTGCATTCAACAAAAACCAGTTCGAAGTGTGCGACAAGATAACAGCAAGATACCTGCGCGACTCGTGCATCGGCTTGCGCAACCTGCGCATGCAGCAAAAATCAATGGAAGAATCAAACAAGGAAGCGCAGGCAACACTGCAGCAACTGATGAAAGAAGCGGAAAAAACACACCCGCCAGGACAAATCGTGGAGGCACCAGCACCAGAACTCCCCGAAGGATACAAAAACTGCCAAAAGATAAGCCAGGAATGCGACAGCAACATAGCACTCGTGTGCGGCATAAACGGCAGAACATACCTCAATGCCTGCCGCGCATGCCAGGACAAGAACGTGGACAGTTATGCAGAAGGTGCGTGCTAAAACAGAATTTTTGACACAACGAAAACGCTGCGTGCGCACGCTGTGCGCTTGAGCGCATAGTAAGCACGCGCGTTTTCGTGAGCCAAGAACCGCCATCGTCGTGGCAGCGTGCTTGTTCGCACAAGCACGCCGCCCACTTTAGTGGGCGGTTCTTGACAGCATTTTTGAGTGTAACACAACAGTGCATTGTTCCTGCGTCGCAGGACTTGCTTTTCTCCTTCCATGATTAATCAAGGGAGGAAAAAAGCAACCGGCCAAAGGCAGGCGAGGCGCGGCAAACACATTATATCCTGCTTGCAAGATTACTGTGCACTGCGGGACGCAGGCAACCATATGATATGCATGTACCAAACTGCCCGCACATCAGAAACATCACACCCTTGAAATGTAATTGCGCCGCGGCTCAAAAATATCACCGCTCTTCCGCAGCTTCTGGATGATAACATCAAGCTCGTCCTGCGAAACACCCTTCTCAGCAGCCATCCTTGCAATGTCATCAAGCGGCACAACCTTGCCAAACTTGTTCTCAAGCTCAGCCATCACTTCCTTGAACACAACTATCTTGTTCCTCTGGCTCGTCGTGGTATCAGAGGAAATCCTGTCAATATCAATAGTGCCTGTCTCCTCATCAAGCGCAATCTGGCGCAAACAATAATCAAGAAGGTTAATCGCATTACGCGCATCCTGGCGCTCAACAACCTCGCCAAGGCGCAGCCGCGCATGCGCCTCACTCAAGCGCACAAGACCCTCAAGCTGGCGCGCGCTGATAGGAATGTTCTGGATAATTCCCCCCTCCTTACGCGCACTCCCACGCATGCGGATGTAATAATCCTTCAGCTCAGCCACTGCTTCGTCGCTCAGGACAGGATGAATGTTCAGCCGGGCATAAGCGACATATTTCTTGAGAAGAGTCGTCGGAATCGGGGCCTCCTTTCTTCTGGTATCCTGATGAAGCTCGAGAATAAAGCTCGCCATCTTGTCATCCTTAACAGGATCAGGCAGGTCCTTTATTGGAAATATCAGGTCAAACCTGTTGATAAGCGTTGGCGGAAGGTCAAGCTGCTCAACAATAGGGTCAAAAGTGTCAAAACGGCCGTGCTTCGGGTTGGC
>NZ_JABXWD010000037.1 GCF_019173545.1 Candidatus Magnetobacterium casense
AACGGGTTCACCATAGCACGGTTCACGGTGCCGGGCCGTCATGACGTTGTCACCATCTCCGGGGCGCTTCCTGGGGTTAACGCCGGAGAGGAGCTGCGCTTAAAGGGGGCGTGGGTTAACCACAAGAAGTACGGGATGCAGTTTAAGGTCAACTCCTACCAGTCTATCACTCCGGCCACAACTGAGGGGATAAAGCGCTACCTGGGGTCTGGGTTGATCAAGGGTATTGGTCCGGTGCTGGCCAAGAGGCTGGTTGATCGGTTTGACGACGAAACGCTCAACGTCATCGACACACACGCAGAGCGCCTGAAAGAGGTTGAGGGCATCGGTGATAAACGCCTGGAAAAGATTCGCTCTGCCTGGACACAGCAGAGGGATATCAGAGAGATCATGATGTTTCTGCAGGGCCACGGGGTAAGCGCAACCTATGCAACAAAGATATTCAAACAGTACGGAGGCAGCGCCATTAAACGTGTCAAGGACAATCCCTACCAACTGGCAACCGACATACACGGCATCGGCTTCATCACGGCAGACAGGATAGCACAAAAACTGGGCTTCAGCAAGGACTCCAAACTTCGTGCCGTTGCCGGCATTCTCTATGTCCTGTACGAACTCTCAAACGATGGCCACGTGTACTACCCCTACGAGCCGTTGATGGCCCACTGCGGCAATGTCCTGGAGGTCGAAGGCGAAACACTCCTGGAGCCTTTTGACGCCCTGGTCGGCGACAACAAGTTGATCGTCGAGAGTTTAGCCGCCGCAGACCCCGTTGACAGTCACCGGGGGGTGTATCTGGCCAGGTATCACGTATCAGAGTGCGGGATTGCCGCCGCCCTTCTGGGACTAATGCAGGTAGCCAAGCATCTGAGGGCCTTTTCGGTTGACAAGGCCATAGCGTGGGTTCAAAGCGAGCTTGCCATCGGTCTGGCCGATAACCAGGTAGCGGCAGTCAAGGCCGCCATTGCCCACAAGGTGCTCGTCATAACCGGCGGTCCCGGCACCGGCAAGACCACCATTATCAACGCCATCATAAAGCTCTACCAACAACTGCACCATCGAGTGCTCCTGACCGCCCCCACCGGCAGGGCTGCAAAGCGTATGCAGGAGTCTACCGGTTGCGATGCCAGGACGCTTCACCGGTTGCTGGAATTCAGCCCCAAGAGCGGGACGTTCAAGCGCAATGAGCAGGCCCCCCTTGACGCCGACCTTGTTGTTGTTGATGAGGCATCCATGATCGACACGGTACTGATGTACCACTTCCTGAAGGCGGTACCAAGACGTGCAACCCTGATAATCGTTGGCGACACGGACCAACTGCCATCCGTGGGGCCTGGCAATGTCCTGGCTGACATCATCGGTGCCGGGACGGTCCCAAGCGTCAGGCTCAAGGAGATATTCAGGCAATCGCAACAGAGCCGGATCGTCGTAAACGCCCATCGCGTAAACGTCGGCGAAATGCCATCCCTCAGCGGCAATCTGACCCATCAGCAGGACTTCTGTTTCATCGAAGCCGAAGACCCCGAGGCAATACTCAAACACGTAGTGCAACTGTGCAAGGACACAATCCCTCAGAGGTACAGACTCGACCCCATGAACGATATCCAAGTACTCACTGCCATGCACAAGGGCACACTGGGCGCCACAGCGCTCAACGCACAACTGCAACAGACACTCAACCCATCAGCCACAGAACTTATACGCGGAGGCAGGGTGTTTAAGGTCGGCGACAAGGTCATGCAGACCGTCAACAACTACGACAAGGACGTCTACAACGGCGACATAGGCGTCATACAACGAATCAACGCCGTAGACCACGAACTCATCGTGCAGTTTGACGGCAGGGGCGTGGCCTTTGAGTTCATAGACCTCGATGAAATAGTCCTGGCCTACGCCATCTCAATCCACAAGGCCCAGGGCAGCGAATATCCAGCCGTGGTGATACCCATACACACGCAACAGTTTATAATGCTTCAGCGCAATCTGCTCTATACCGCCATAACCAGGGCACGACGCCTTGTAGTCCTGGTTGGCAGCAAACGCGCCATTACCATCGCCGTACAAAACAACAAAACAAAGAGGCGGTACACATACTTGAAAAATAGATTGCTGTTGACAGATTTTCCTTAAATCTGTAGAAACACCCATCTTAGAGTGGTATACCTTAATTATAGCGTGTTTCGATTGCATATGATACAAAAAAAAGAAAGGGGCGGCTCCGCCCCCCTTCAGAACCCCCTGCAAGGGGGCCAGCCCCCTTGACCCCATTTATCTTCATCCATAGTACATATTTCTCGCAGTTATTTAAACCTCTAAACCTTTTTTTGCTTCTATGCGTAACATGAGTTATAGGTTCACTAAAAAGTGGTCTTGACAAAGGGGGCCACTTTAGGGTATAGTTATTGAATAAAAGAGATATGATGTTTTTTTTAATGGAGTGCTACCAATAGTATTATGTTTATGTGTTTTTGTATAAAACATTCCGTCCGGGTAGTTATAAGGCAGTCATGAGAGTTTTATTGCTTAATCCGCCTTGTCATATACCAATAATTCGAGAAGGTCGTTGCCAAAGCCCTCAAAGCATGAGAAAATCATCCATTCCTCAAATGACTATGGCGTATCTGGCATCAGTGCTTACTAACGAAGGACACACTTTAAATGTTTATGATTGCATTGCATCAAATCTGAGCAAAGAGAGCATATTTTCGAAAATGGATAAATTCCAGCCTCAGTTAGCAATTATAAACACAACAACGCCTTCAATTAATAGTGATATGGTATTTGTAGAAGAGTACAAGAAACGTTATAAAGATTGCTTTGTTGCTATTTTTGGGACACACGTTACAGTTCTCCATGAGAAGATAATGGAACGTTATCATTTTATTGATTGTATAATTAGAAACGAACCTGAAATTAGTGCTAAACACCTTGCCTGCGCACTTCAAAACAAACAACTTTTTGGAGGAATCAAAGGGTGTACAATGAGAATCAACGAGAGTATTGTCATCTCAGAGGACAGAGAATATAATCAGGATTTGGATTCATTAGGTTTTCCTGCGTGGGAGCATTTCAATAAATATAATTACATACATCCAATTTTCAATAAACCTTATGTTATGGTTAATACATCGCGAGGTTGCGTTCATAAGTGTATTTTTTGTGTCGGACATATCTTCTATGGTAAACAAGTGCGTTATCGGTCAGTTGAGAGCGTTATAGATGAAATTGAAAATTATGTAGTTGCTAAACTTGGAATACGACATATATGGTTTTATGCCGATGATTTTACAGCATCTCCTGAGTATGTCAAAAAGCTTTGCAGGGCAATTATAAATCGTAAAATTAAAATAACATGGTGGACAAATACACGAGTGGACAAGCATGATGAGGAAATGTTCCGCTGCATGAAAGAGTCGGGATGTTTTATGCTCTCCATTGGAGGAGAGAGTGGTAACTCAGGTATTCTTCAAAAGATAAAAAAAGGTACTACGCCTGAATATATTAAAAATACCGTAAATCTTTTGAGAAAAGTCGGCATCAACTCTCTTGTCTATTTTCTGATAGGGCTTCCTGGAGAGACACGAGAGACAATAAAAGAAACATTGAACTTTGCAATGGAGATAAATCCTGATTATATCGAGTTCTATCCGGCAACGCCATACCCCGGAACAGAATTCTTCGATATGGCTAATGATAGAAGCTTAATAGTTGATACCAACTGGGATAATTATATGTGTGGAGGAAATCATTTTGTTGTTGAAATTCCCGGTGTGAAGAGAGACGAACTTGATGAAATACTCATAAGAGCTTATCGTGCATTCTACCTGCGCCCTGCGTATATAAAGATATTCTTGAAACGTGCGCTCAAACCAGCCGAATTTTTACGCCTTATAAGCTTTGGTTTGACGTATTTTAGAAGATTCACAGACACTACAAATGAAAAACAGGTAACAAATCCATGATTTATATTCTTTTGCCTTCTTATAATGAAGGTGCTTCCATAGGCACCCTTCTCAATCGTATTTCCACGGGAATGAAAAACAGAGGTTTCTCTTATAAAATAATAGTTTATAATGACGGTAGTACGGATAATACAATTGATATCCTTAGACAGAATGAATATAAGATTCCCTTGAAAATCTTAGGAAAAGAGCAGAATATGGGTCTTGGAGTTGCCATGTTGGCTCTTATCAAAGAAGTAATCACATCTTCCGAGAATAATGTAGAAGATATTGTAATTGTTTTTGACTCTGACAATACACATAATCCAGAACATATATATCACATGGTAAACAGGATCAAAGACGGCTTTGACGTAGTGATAGCATCCAGGTACCTCAGAAATAGCAGAGTTGTTGGAGTTACACGTTTCAGACAGTTTCTTAGCATGTGTGCCTCATTGACAATGAGGGTTTTATTCCCAATAGAGGGTGTGAAGGATTATACTTGTGGTTATCGTGGCTACAGTATGACATGCTTGAAGGGGGTCTATGAAAAATTTGGCGAACAACTCATTGAGGAAAGAGGGTTTGCGTGTATGGCCGAATTACTTATAAAATTGAGGAGCATAGGAATACTCGCCGTAGAGATTCCAATTGTACTCAGGTATGATTTTAAAAAAGGAGAGAGCAAAATGAAAATAAAAGAAACAATAAAAAAGACTTTGCATATGATCTTAAGACTCTACACAATAAGACATAATGCTTGATTATAATAAAATAGCCTTCATAGTGCCACCAGTTTCTTTGAATGAGATATATGGAGGCCTGTCAAAAGTAGGTGCAGTCTCACCTCCTCTTAATCTTCTGCTTTTAGCTGCAATTGTACGCAAAAATGGATATGAACCTCATATCATTGATTCTCCGGCACTGGGTCTAAGCTATAAAGACGTTGTTACAAGGTTATTGAGAATTAATCCAAAATATGTAGGTTTAACTGCAATGACCCCCCATATCATGCAAGCCGGTAAACTCGCAAAACTCATAAGGGAAAATGTTCCTGAAGCGCTTATTCTTCTGGGCGGTGCACACATCTCATCAGTTCCAGAGGAAACAATGATTCGCTTCCAGGAAATAGACGTAGGATTTATAGGTGAGGCGGATTATTCGCTACCTGAGTTTCTTGATATGGCAAGGCAAAATAATAGTAACGCTGTTAGGGGTATCATAATACGAGCAAATGGACAACTTCGTAAAACCGACGACAGGGTAGAGAAAATAACATTAGATAAACTTCCTTTTTATGCCTGGGATGTTTTGGAAGGATTTCCACATGTCTATACCCCACCCCTCTTTACGACACATCGTATACCGGCAACTCCGGTGCTCACTTCAAGAGGATGTAGTGGTAAATGTATCTTTTGCTATAGTGGTTGCCACAAAACCATATCGGCACATTCTGCAGAGTATATAACAGAGATGCTCAAGTATCTGAAGAAAACCTATAAAATAAAGGAATTTATGATTTTTGATGATAACTTCGTTATGCACAGGCAGAATCTAATCAAGTTTCTTAATCTTATGATAACAGAAAAGTTATCTCTTACGTGGTCATGTAATGCTCGTGTCGATATGGTTGATGATAAATTACTCCGTTTGATGGCAAAAGCTGGTTGTTGGCAAGTATCATATGGCATAGAAACAGGAAGCCAGGAAATAATGGATAGACTTGAAAAAAATATCACCATAGAAAAAGTGCAATATGCTATTGAAGCCAGCAGAAAGGCTGGAATTAGAACAGTGGGCTATTTTATGTTAGGCCATTTTGGTGAAACTCAAAAAACCATGCAAGAAACCATAAAGTTTGCCTGCGATTTAGGTTTGGATGATTTCAGACTAAGTTTTTTTACTCCCTTACCAGGAACTAAAGCTTTACGGATAGCAGATCAATATGGTGAGTTGGATAATGAGTGGGCTAAAATGAACTTGTTCTCACCTGTTTTTATTCCATACGGCATGAAACGAGAGCAGTTAATTGCTGAACAAAAGAGAATGCTCAGAAAATTCTTCTTTCGTCCAAAGGTAATATTTTCTTATTTAAAAATGATAAAGAGACCTATTCTTGCAATTAAAGGTGCCTATCTGTTTGCTAACTATGTTTTGCACAGAAATTAGATTTTATGATTAAGTACCTGCTAATGAGGTATGAAGCCAGGGAAAAAAACAGTATACTGAAATGACACAGGTTTTTTCAGGCATGATAATTGAGTGTGAGATAATGGGGTCAAGGGGACTGGTCCCCTTGCAGGGGGTTCTGAAGGGGGGCGGAGCCGCCCCTTTCTTTCTTCTATTCGGGCAATTTTGATACCCGAAAAAACTCGAATCCGATCAGTATAGTGGTAAGGTTTAAAACTGTTAGTTATTGTATCAAAACAGTTATGTCTGTTTTGCAAAATATTACAATTAAGGATATTTTTTTTCTTATTTCTATCTGCTTGTTATTCATCTTAAGTAATCATGATGTCAACGCATTGTTTGACAATAGTTTCAACCCCAATGGATGTGGAACTGTTTATATTAAAGGTAAATATCCCACTCCCAATTATAAGACTATAATACCTTGTGGGACAAAACGCATTAAGTTAGACCCGGGATTTCAAACCGGAACTGTGTCAATAGTAAACATATGTATTGAAAGTAAGTATCTGAACAAATGTTTCGATGCGACCGAAATAAAAGAAAGAAACTTTTACAATTCTCGCAGCAAAAACTTAAGAATAGAAGATGGCATCTTATTTTTCGACTATGTTGGAACAACCTCCCAAACGGTTTTGTGGGATGGTAGCCGTATTATATTTGCTGACTCTAAACAATTCGACGAAAGTAATATCGTCCCGCCTCATGCAAACCTGAAAAATAATATCATTGCAGGAATGTTATTCATAATATTAATAGTCATATCAGGTATTAAAAACAAAAATGATATACTGTTATATCACCCTTTTTTAATGATCTTTATAATAATCTTAATTTCACCTATTATTATGAACTTCATAATGAATTCAAATTATTTTGCACCTCCATCAGTAAGATATGCTGTCGGAGCCAGCTCGTTTGTCGGTTATCCACAGAAGATAAGAAACTTTTCGTTTTATGTTTTAATTGCTTTTTCTGTTTCTCTTTCTATAGTATGGTGTTTTATTCAGAGAAGATTTTTTTCAACGAATCATTCTGTTTCATATTATGAAGAGAGAAGTAAAACTTCTGAGTTCTCTATAATATTTTTGATTGTTTGCTTATTAGTTCTTTTTATATTTACTTTCCCGGATTTTACTCAACAACCAGACAAATGGACACACGTCCCCCAATGGGATGTAAACAATTTTATATTATGGACTTATGCATACATCCAGGGTCTATTGCCATATAGAGATTTTTGGTACCCTTACTTTAATTTATTCTATATTATACAGCCATTTACATGGTCAAAGTTCTTATTGTTTGTAAATTGCTACGCTGTTTTAGGTGTATTATTGCTTTCCTTCTACATTATTTTAGAGCGAAATAAACTAATAACCATACTCCTCATGGTCGGCATAGTGATACTGAGCGATATAGGTTTTGTCGTTCTGATAAGGTACGGAGCTGCGTTTATGATAGTAATGCTTTTTATGGCAATTAACAGGCTAAACAATTTGAAATATACAAGGTTTATCGTATTTGGTGTAGTTGTTTCCTGGATATTAGTCATTAGCGTTGATCAAGTGGTGTATTCATTACCATCAATTTGCTACCTGTTTATATACTATTTGTTTGTGAAGTATAAAAAAAAGCATGACCGTATTTTTTATGTGAAAACTATATTTGCATCAGCGTTAACGCTACTCTTAATAATACTATTATTTTATATTCCATGGTATGCTTCACATGATCAGCTGGAAGGTTTATTGCGATATATTACATATGACATTCCATCTATGACAACCTATGCAGCCGTACCGTGGGATAGCAATGATATTTTCACCTTTAAGTTAACATATGACAGTCAGTTTATATTTACTACAGTGTTCATAATTACTTTCGGAGTTTATTGTGCTTTTTCTGCAAAAAATGACTTGCGACTTAAGATGTCAGAAGTTTTGATCTCTACGGGGATATTAGAAATAATGTTCTTGCTGAAGTTTTTTACCAAAGTTGGTATAAGTACAGCGATTAATGAATATTCCTTTATCGCTGCACTTATATCTGTGTCTCTTTGGAGTTTTGAGTGGAATATAAGACAACGTATAATATGGCACTTGTTTATATTATTTATAATATCGCTTTTTATTAATAGTTATAGTCTTAGAAATAGCATGGATATGCTTGTTATTGAAAGAATTAATAACATTTTCAAATCTATAAAGTATATAGCAAAAAATTATGACCTGTCAGATAAAACTATGGCTTCCTATATCGCATCGTCTGCATTTGAAAAATACAGTTATAAAAATGAGTTTCTGGCCTTCTTAAATAATGACAAACCGAAAAATTTTTATGTTTTGGGAGATTCCTCTTATTTTTATATAATAGCAAGACAAAAACCTCCATATACAACCACTTTTTATGACACATCACCAATTCACTTGCAAAATAAAACAGTGGAGTGGTTAAAACAAGAAAAACCGGAATACGTAGTGATAAACTGGAGAGAGTTAACTATGACTAACAACGTTCCATCACAAGTCAGAGTGCCGATATTATATGCTTACATAATAAATAATTATTCTTTCTATAAATCTTTTGAACATCTGCATATCTTAAAGCTGAAAAAAGCAAACTATAATATCGATGTAAATTATTGGATTCATCATATGACAAATCAAATAGACTTAGGTTATATACCTGCCATTTCAAATATTGAGGCGTTTGACGATTGCAATGACAACTGCTCAATCAATAACACTATTTTATTTCTAAAAATCATCCCAAAAACACCAGCCAATTTTAAAAGAAGGATCGGTATTAACTATACTCAATATAAGTTTGATATTTGGTTCAAACAAAAAATTAACAAGCAGCAATACTATATAAATTTAGACAGAATATGGTTTGTAAATGCCATGAAAGGTAATGGATATAAACTCATGCCAAAAATAGAGAGTGATAGTGACGTGGATGTTTATATTATCAAAAAGAAAACCAGAGATGATCTTTTGTACTAATAGGTCACTCAATTCTTTACTATAGTTTGAGGTTACTCATGGGGGGTGGCTTTTTAATTCTGCATCAGTCAGCAGACCTAAATATTATCAGAGATATTTTCCAGGACACTATAGGCATCCTCTTTAAAGTCTTTGACGTCAAGGACATCTATGTGCAGGTCTGTCAGCACTTTTTCGTGTGTCTCTACAAAGTCATCGTCGGTCTGCACAGGAGCCGTGCCCGAATAACCATAGGAGAGGCATATGTGTTCCGCCAGAATCAGGATTGCCCATAATTGCCTGATTTCTTCGTAGTTTGCAACACTTGGTGGAACGTCTATCTCTCTGGAGTGATGATTTCTTATTACCTTGAAATACTTATCTCCGATCCCCCAGGTCTTTACTATCAAGCTGCCTATGTCTGCATGGTTTGAATTATACTTCTCCTCTTCATGTTCAATCACTTCAATGGCACCGGACATGGCATGATCGGAAATAGCCTCATAATCCGGAAATCTCTTCAGAAACAGAGGGATTGCACAGTCATGAAATAACCCTACAAGGTAAGCACTGTCAACGTACTTAGGGGCTCGCTTACTCGCAATGTAGCCACACACCGTAGCACAGGCAACAGAATGTTTCCAAAACTTCTCACTGACAATACCAGCATCCTTCAATGAACTTTGCATGGCTACGGATAACACCATATTGGTAAAGGCATTCAGCCCCAGGACATTCAGCGCCCGTTCAACACTGTCTACCTTGCCGGAGGCATACACCGGGGAATTTGCCAGCTTGATCAACAAGGCTGAAATGGAGACATCCTTCTTGATCTGCTCTATCATCTTGGTTAGAGATGGCTTTGGTTTTTTCAATTCACTGTACAGCTCGGTGACAATCTCAGGACAGGGCGGTATCTTCATGCTCGTTATAGATACTTGCTGACCCTTTGGGTCATCAGGTGTCCTTTTCTTTAGTTTTTCAAGGTATGGTTTGAGTTTTTGTTCTATAACGTTATTTTCAACCGGTTTCATGATATATTCCGTCACGGAGGCATTGAGGCAGACCATTATACTTTCCCTGTCACGACGTTGGGTAATGATAATGAAAGGTACATTTGACATCTTTATGTCCTGTCTCGCCCGGACAAGCAACTTATGGCCATCGACATATTCATAGTCCCAATCGCTTACTATGAGTTCGTAGGTATTGTTCTCTGCCAGTTTTTTTATGGCGTCCGTATCGTTATAAACGATATCAAAGGCTACATCAGGAAAGCTATGTTTAATATAACCCTCTATAGCCTTGATAATTGTCATTGAGTGTGACACTATCAGTAGCATATGATAATCTCCGGTATTAAAGTAATCATCGTTGAGTTTTTTTCAAGCCCATTGCCTCAAGGGACAATGGTGTCATTATACAACATGCAAAATCACCAGTAACGTCTACTAAAACAGATCGGCCTTTCCACCACACAGCTCTATCAGGTGAGACATGGCCTTGCCGACCTTTTCGGCAGAATTTTCAGAGTTACAGATAAAAATCGCACTTTCTTCATTGGCTTCTTTTTTAATGCCTTGTTTGTCGTCCAGATAAGAGACATGTATTGCTTTTACCGATTTTTTCTTTTCTTTCTTATCCTCTTTTGAGTTGAGTTGAACGCCTACATTTACAAAATCTGTGTATATAACGAGTATTGGGTCAACACCATTTTTAACCATAGCAGGGTCCATTTCTTTTAAAGGGACTACGTATTTTCTTTGCAGTTGGCCAAACTGGTTGGTGATTTCCACAATAAAGGTGCAGTCGTCCTTTTCATCGAGGTAGACCCTGCTTCTTACATTGTTTGCAATCTTCATATTGTCACATCTTTCCTGAACAAAGGCGATAGTCTCTTTTTTGGTTGGTTTATCTTCAGCAAACGCAGCAGCGGAGCAATAAAGCATCAGAGCTACGGTTAATGGGACAACTCTGAACAAAGCCATAGAAAGACTCCTTACATCTGCACTTTCCATACAAATCAAACTCCTTCAAGAGTGTCGTTTAAGATACTAAGTCTGTATCTTTTATATCATGTTATTTTAGCATGTTATTTCAATATAGTCAATTGCCGTTGGCGATTGTTTTTGTTCCCATCATAAAACTCTAAGAAAAATAATGGCGCGTCAAGGGGACTTCTTTGTGCCCGCAGCGGGTCGCACCCGCCCCTGCCACAAACCGCCCCTTTCTTTCTTGTATGCAAGCAATTTTGATACCCGAAAAAAACTCGAATCCGATCAGTATACCACCCTTTTTTCCGTCAACTTTATGTTACACTACTATTATGAAAGAAAGACTTCAGAAGATCATATCGACACTAGGCATCATGTCACGAAGGAAGGCGGAGGAGTTGATAGTCGAGGGCAGGGTTACGATAAATGGTGCTGTGGCGGAACTTGGCGCCAAGGCCGATGTCTGCAACGACCACATCAAGATAGATGGCAAGTTAGTCAATCCCAGGGCCATTGAGCAACAGCGTATCTACGTAAAATTCTACAAACCCGTGGAAGTGGTGACGACCCTCGAGGACCCCGAGGGAAGGGTGACGGTAGGGCACTTCATTAAGGGCATAGGCAGGCGCGTATACCCGATCGGGAGGCTGGATTACAACTCAGAGGGGTTGTTGCTGCTGACAAACGATGGCGATTTTGCCCACAAACTCCTGCACCCGCGGCAGAGGGTACCCAAGACGTATCACGTAAAGGTCAAGGGCGTCCTGGAGGATGCCGATCTGGCAAGACTCAGGGCAGGCATAAAGCTTGATGATGGCATGACGTTGCCGGCAAAGGTTGGCCGCCTGCACGGGAAGACCGACGTAAACAGTTGGATAGAGATGACCATATATGAAGGCAGAAAGAGGCAGATTCGACGCATGTTGCAACGCCTTGACCACCCCGTCAGCAAGCTCAAGCGCGTGGCAATAAACGGCATCAGGTTAGGCGAGTTGAGGCCAGGACAGTGGCAATACCTTACCCCGCCAGAGATTGCCTCTGCCAAAAGGGAGTTTTAACAGACTGGGGTCCCTGGGGACATTATCCCCCGTGCTGGTTGAAGTGTGGTCATAACCGGCTCTACAGAAGGGTTGTCATCATGTATGATAAGAGTATACTGGAGAGATGGCTCAGGATAGCCGAGACTTTCCGTAAGCGGTTGGGTGATGAGGTAGCTATAAGCTACATTGTAGGTGAGCGGTTTTATTTTGTCTCCTGCGATGTCCTGTCGTACAGGAAGCTAGTGGCAATCTATAACATGCTGGGGGATATCGATGACGAGGACGAGTGTATGACTATCTTCCTGGAAGGTGAGCGACTGTTAGTTCAGTTTGCCGACATGATAACGTCTTATTATGACATAGATGAGATTAACGAGTACCTGGCCTCCTCTCCTGAGCTTGGGGCAATAGGGCGGATCAGACTCGAGGATGGTGATGAGTTCCTGCAAAAGTACATTGGGGACTATACGCGTCCGCTGGCAGTGGAGGTGGAAAATATATTTATCCTGGAGGAGATGAAGAAATACTTCAGTACGGCATAGGTAGGGAAAAAGCAGTTGCCATCAGTCGTTGTCACCATTTTCCTGTGCGTCCTCTGAGGAGGTCGTAGTACCCCCTGATGGCGCCTTTGACGGCGTTGAGATTGCCCTTGAGTAGTTCAATGACCAGCCAGGTGGGTATGGCAACAAAAAACTGAAGGGCATAAAACGCACTCCTGCGCATCCCCCTGAGACGTTTGCTGAAAAACAGCATCCTGTTCCTGTGAAAGTAGTACTGGTGCTGCTGACTGTAGAGGCCGCCTATTGAGGCGCTGATCTTGTGATATATGACTGAGTCGCAGTTTACGACAAGCCTGTAACCGGCATCCCGCACCCTGCAACAGAGGTCTATATCCTCGACGTTCAGAAAGTACCTGTCGTCAAACCCCCCTGTCTTGCGATAGACCTGCCGTGGGATCAGCATAAGACATCCGGTGATGAAACCAGCCTGCCGCATCCCCTTGCATGTGTTGTGCAGATGGTAGAATGCCCCCCTGATGTAGTCAATATAGCCGCCGCTGAACCATACATCGCCTTGCCTGTAGTAATTCCGGATCAATCCGCCAACGATACCGGCATCGTTGAAGTGTTCAAACGTTGCAAGCATCGTTGCAAGAAAGCCCTCCGTCACAACCGTGTCGTTGTTCAGGAGCAGGGCATAGTCATAATCGTCAGCAAAGGCACGCTCCATCCCCACGTTATTGGCAACACCAAAGCCCATATTGGTTTGTAGGACGATCAGTTCTGCCCAGTCGGCCTCGCAGTCCCGGAGCCATTGTGCGATCTCAGTCGTTGAACCGTCTGTTGAACCGTTGTCTACTATAAATACCTTGCTTGCACCGCACTGTGTTGTTGTCAACGACCTGAGGCACTCTATCGTGTCCAAATAGCCATTGTAGTTGACCAGTATGATGGCTACCTTTGGCAATAAGGGGTCAAGGGGACTTCTTTGTGGCTGGGGCGCCTCGCCCCTCCCCTTGCAGGGGGGGCTGAGGGGGGGGCGAGCCGCCCCCTCCTTTTTTTTTGCTACCATGAAATATAAAGAGGATACGGTTATTCATTCAACACCCATTTATTGTCCTTGTACGTGTAAAAGATATATTCCGAAGACAGCCTTGATATCTTTCTGAAGCTCTTTGGTACTTTTGCCTCACACTCTGTCAGGCTTTCATATTCGATATTCTGTCCGTCTGCCCCGACCTCGCTGTGCTTGTAAAAGAGGAGCTTCACCTCGGCAGTGTAGGGTTGCAGGGGGTCAGTGGTCTTTTGTATATCATGGCTAAACTCACCGGTGTATTCATTATAGGAAGATTGCCACAGGGAGTCACAGTAGGAGATCGATACACAGCGTTGTTTCTTTTTCTCTTGCCGGGCCTTTATTGTGGTGTTCAAGTCTGTTTCAACGGTTTTTTTAAGTTCGACAACAACGGCATCATTATCCGGTGGTGCCCCCTCCCCTGCGTTTGCCGTGAAAGTGTCATAGCAACAGGCCATGCAGAGGGACAAGAGAAAGATACATACCGTGAACTTGCTATTGCTGATTTGTTTTGATTCCATTTTATTTCCTCCTGATTTGAATCCTTATTATCTGACAACTGTTTATCTGAAACCGTTCAACTGCTTACCAGCCATTGTGACAGCCTTGCCTTTACCTCCTCCAACCTGCCGGCCCTCACCGCCTCGACGAAGTCTTTGCCGGCTGCTTCTTTTATAAGGGTGCTCTTCCGTTCAACATCGGCATTACTGTTGAGCACCCTCTGCCTGTACGTCCGCAGAAACGACACGTAATCGGCAAAACCCTCCGGATACAACGCTTCAAGCTCATGTCGTATGGTGCTTGCAAGGGCAGGGCTTGCCCCGGAGGTGGATACCGCTATGGTCAGCTCGCCCCTGGTCACCGACGATGGCACGATAAAACTGCACCGCTGCGGACTGTCAACGACGTTTATGAGGCCATTGAACTGTGCGGCGATCTCTTCATTAACCTGCCTGTCAGAGGTGGCCGCTATGACCAGAAACACGCCATCGAAGTCATCCTTGACAAACGTCCGTTGCCGGTGAGTAAACCTCCCGGCAGTCTTTAGGCGGTTTAACTTTTCTGTCAGCTCCGGAGCCACGATAGTCAGAGAAGCCCCCGCCTCGATGAGCTTTATGGCCTTTCGCTCTGCCACCTTGCCACCACCTACGAGGAGACACTCCTTGTTGGCGAGGTTAAGAAATACCGGATAGTAGGTCAATCCCTGCATGTTTTAACTCAATTATCATAATGCTTATGTTTCCAAGTATTAAAACACGACAGGGAAGTGGTTGTCAAGTGAGGTGGATTGCGGTTTACAGTTATATAGCACGTTTCGATTGGATTAAATACAAGATACATGGCATTTTTACGGGGTCAAGGGGTCAGCGACCCCCGGCATAAAAGGGGGACTTCTTCGTGGCCGGGGCGGGTGCGACTTTCAGCCAGGGGTTGCCAACCCCCCGCTGCGACAAGATTGCGCCTCGCCCCTCCCCTTGCGGGGGGTTCTGAAGGG
>NZ_JABXWD010000370.1 GCF_019173545.1 Candidatus Magnetobacterium casense
GCAGAATGGACTGATCGTCACAAACATGAGAGACCAGGTGTCCTGGGGGTTCTACATCTCAAACTTCACCTTCCTTGTAGGCGTGGCCGCTGCCGCTGTCCTCCTGGTCATACCGGCGTATCTGTATAACTTTAAACCGATAAAGGAAATCGTTCTGTTTGGCGAAATGATAGCCGTCACCGCATTAATTATGTGCATAATGTTCGTTGTCGTTGACCTGGGAAGACCACAACTTGCATGGCACATAATGTTATCGCCTAACTTCCCCAGTTCACTCCTGGTCTGGGACGTAATAGCGCTTAACGGTTACCTCGTTATAAACCTCACGGCCGTCTCCTACGTCCTCTACAGAGCGGCTCATGGTAAGGCGTACAGTATGTCCATTATGTGGCCTATCGTCCTGCTCTCTATACCCTGGGCTATCAGCATACACACGGTAACGGCATTCCTGTACAATGGCCTGTCATCACGTCCCTTCTGGAACGCATCCATCGTGGCGCCACGCTTTATCGCTTCTGCACTCTGCTCGGGGCCGGCCCTGATGATACTCATCTTTCAGGCAGCCAGAAAACTCTCAAAGATAGACGTTACCGATGCCGCCATATTTAAAATCGCTGAATTAATCGCATACGCCATGGGTCTCAACCTCTACCTGTTCGGCGCCGAAATATTCAAGGAGTTCTACTCGGACAGTATCCATCTCGCTCCCATGAAGTACCTCTTCTTCGGACTGCACGGGCATGATGTCCTGGTACCTTTTACATGGACGGCGGTTGCGTGTAATCTGACGGCGTTTTTCCTGTTTATAGACCCAAAGACCAGGAGAAACTTCCGCTTCTTAAACGTAGCCTGTGTACTGGTAATCGTTGGCGTCTACATAGAAAAAGGCATGGGCCTGATCATCCCCGGATTTGTCCCGGACACCCTCGGTGAGATTTACGACTACCTGCCCAACATCCTGGAAATCAAGGTAAGCGCAGGTATCTGGGCCATCGGTGCCTTGATCTACACATTTATGGTCAAGACCGCCATACCTATCTATGAAGGAGAGCTAACGCTTCTGCCAAAAGGGGCCACACCGGATATGTCAAAACTGCGCCACTAACGCACACACAGACCGCATTGGCAAAGCATCAATCCCACTCCCTGCTGAAACACCTGGCCTTTGCCAGCGGTGTTGCTCTGAGCTTCATCGTTTCGGTCATCGTTGGGCTGGTGCTCGGCATGGGGCTGGATAAGCTCTTTGGCTCTTCCCCGTATCTGACGATAGCATTTTTTTTCTTGGGGGTAATCTCCGGCTTTATCGAGGTCTTCAGGGTTGCCAGGAGACAGTTGGAGAGGGATGAATAGACTCTACCTGCTCTACGCCGTCTTGTTGCTTGTGGGTGCGACCATTGTATCGGCGTGGTGCAGCGGTAGGAGAATGTTTGTCAGCATCGCCGCAGGATGGCTCCTGGGTCTGGTAAACTACGCCCTGCTGAGGTGGAGCATCAGGAGACTTATCGCGGGACAGCGACACCAGATGTTTATAGCATCGTTAAACATGATGCGCCTGGGGCTTGTTTTTATTGCCCTTATAGTAGTATTATCTTTGAATATGGCAGACGTAACGGGTATATTTATCGGTTTTGCGCTGATCAACGTTGTGATCATGATTGATGGCTATATCAACAGGAGAGGACTTGAACAAGGGTAGCGCTATTAAGGGAAAGAAGACAAGACCCCATGTAAAATGGATTTTAGGGTTTATCGTGTTTGCTTTGGGGATGGGTTCTCTGGGCGGTTTTGTCTTCTGGACTCTGTCAGACCTGCCACGGATAAAGCAACTGGAAGAGTACTCACCACTGGAGTCCTCGCTGGTGTACTCCTCAGACAACGAGCTGCTGGCAGAGCTGTTTGTAGAGAGGCGCACGTTTGTGCCGTATTACAAGATACCGACGCACGTCAAAAACGCCTTCATCGCCGTAGAGGATAACCGATTCTATAAGCACAGGGGGATAGATTTTGTCCGGGTCTTTGGCGCCCTGATAGAGGATATCAAGGCCATGGGATTCGTCCAGGGGGGCAGCACTATCACACAACAACTTGCCAAGATGCTCTTTCTCAAACCCGACAGGAGTATCAGCAGAAAGGTCAAGGAGGCCGCCCTGTCCATCCAGATAGAGAGACATTACACAAAGGACGAAATCCTGGGCCTGTATCTCAATCAGGCCTACTTTGGCACCCGCGCCTATGGCATAGAGGCAGCGGCCTTCACCTACTTCGGTAAGACCACCGAAAGCCTCAGTATCGCCGAGGCTGCGCTGATGGCGGCCATCCCCAAGGCGCCGGCGGTGTATTCGCCGTTTAAGAATCCTCCAAAGGCGCTCAACAGGAGAAACTACGCAATCAGGAGGATGTACGAAAACGGCTTCATAACCAAAACACAGCACGATACGGCCTTAAAGGTCCCGCTGCCGACCCTGTACAACAGCAGACGGTACAAGGCGCCATACTTTATCGACTACATCCGCAACGAGCTGGAGGACAGGTACGGAGATAAGCTGTTTACAAGCGGTATAAAAATTCACACCACCCTCAATTACAGGCTCCAGACAATTGCGGAGACCGCCGTCACAAACGGCATCAATGCCATGGCCAAGCGCGGCAGAAAGAACGTCCAGGCCGCACTCATCGCCATAGAGTTAAACACGGGCGCCATCAAGGCAATGGTAGGCGGGACGGACTTCTGGAACACGCAGTTCAACCGGGTAACGCAGGCCAAGCGTCAACCGGGTTCGGCCTTCAAACCGATTGTCTATCTCACGGCGTTTAACCAGGGAATGACCCCAGATGACACTATCCTGGACGAGGAGATATCCTTCCCTGGAAGGACTAAGGCAGACGTCTGGGTACCCAGGAACTACAAGCGTGTCTACAACGGTGTTGTCACGTTGCGCTATGCCCTGTCGCAATCCTTAAATGCCGCCACCGTCTATCTTGGCAATAAGGTGGGGCTCAATAATGTGCTTGAAACTGCACAGCAACTTGGCATCAACACCAAGATACAGCCCTACATGCCATCGTGTCTGGGCGCCTCGGAATTGACCGTGATCGAGTTGGCCTATGCCTACTGTGCGATAGCCACGGGGAAGCGATTTGAAAACACCTCCATTGAAAGGATCGCAGACAGGGATGACATCACCTTGGACGAGTTCAGTTTAAACGGAGAGGATATCATTGATGATGACGTTGTAGATAGGATGCGGGACGTCCTTGGCGCTGTCGTGCAAGAGGGTACGGGTAGAAAGGCGCTGGTGTTAAACAGAACGGTATATGGCAAGACC
>NZ_JABXWD010000371.1 GCF_019173545.1 Candidatus Magnetobacterium casense
GGGGTCAAGGGGACTGGTCCCCTTGCGGGGGGTTCTGAAGGGGGGCGGAGCCGCCCCTTTCTTTCTTGCCTTAAAGTATAGTTACCATGAAATATAAAGAGGATACCCTTCGCCGGAGCCTCAGTCCCCAGCAATGGGAGGGGCAAGGCGCCCCCGACGAAACACCCTTGCCACAATTATCATATGCAGGTCTATCTGTAAGGCATCTGTAAGGCGTTGCGGTGTATAGTATTTACATGAACGCTAAGGATATGTAAGGAAGATGTGAGTATTACGTGTGTGTATTGCCCACCTGCCCACCTGCCCAACGGTTACGCTGGGGTGGGGATTATATGGCGGTCATGACACAACGGATTTAACAGGCTGCTCTCTGGCAGGCTGCTCTCTGGCAGGCTGCTCTCTGGCTGGTGGAAATTAGAACAGGCCACGCAGGGGGACGTGGCCTGTTGTCCGAGGAGGTGTGAAGTAAAGGAGAGTATTTATATACTACCACAGATATATGTCCTTGTCAAGAGAAAAATTATCAGAATAAAAAAATTTTTTAAAATGTAGGGAAAAATGTCAGTGGGAGGGTGATTCCCCCCCACGCTGGTGTGCCAAATTACCACTGCAACTGCCGGTTTAGCAGCTTTTTATAGAAGCCCGGCGTCAGAAATGCCTGTGTGTGTATCTCCTGGTCGTAGTACTTGGTATCAATGTCGAAGGGTCGTCTGCACTGTCGAGGATTGAGTTCCTTTGAGCCTACCGCAAATGCCCACCAGTTGCCGGGATACGTGACAATGGCAGCCGTGTACAGGTCAACTACCGGGAACACTCCCCTAAGCTCCTCCTGCATTTCGATGACGATATCCTTGTGCAGGTGGAGTGACTCCGTGTGGGTAACAAAAATACCCTCCCGACCCATGCAGTCAGATACGGCCTGAAAAAATTCCTTCGTAAACAGCGTCCTGGCAAAACCGATAATGTCGGTGGAATCAACGATTACCATGTCGATGTTCGATATACCCTTGATAAATTCGGCGCCGTCCATTGTTTTGATCTCCACCCTGGGGTCATCCACGGCAACAGCGACGTCGGGAAAGTACTTCTTGGATACGCTGATGACCATTTCGTCGATTTCGACAAAGTAGACCTTCTCCACGCCCTTGTGTTTAAGCACCTCGCGCACGATGCCGCCATCCCCGCCACCGATGACCACGACCCGACTGGGGTTTGGATGGGCATACATACCCACGTGGGTCAGCATCTCGTGGTAGAAGAACTCATCCCGCTGGGTTATCTGGACAATGTTGTCCAGCAGCAGCATCCTGCCAAAAAAGGGATTTTCGATGACCATGATCTCCTGGTACTTGCTCTTTCCCTTATATAAGATGCCCTCCACGTCGTAGGTATGAACTATCGCAGAGTAAGGCTCCTGTTCAATGAACTTGATCACACGCTTGTCCTCCTTAAAAATAATAAAATCACTATACTATAGCGGTATCCGGCACTATCCGGTACGACACAAAAGAAAGGGGCGCCCCGGCCACAAAGAAGTCCCCTTGACCCCCCATTATTTCACGCTCAATTATCATGCCTGAAAAAAACTGCGTCATTTCAGTATACATGGGAATCCGTTTACAGCCTGCGGCGTCGATTGTAAAAATACTTTTTTCCAACGATTTATCTTTCTGGCAAAATACACAAATTCATTTCAAGTGCCGCCCTCTCCCCTGACTCCGGGTATCACGGGCGGGGGCAGCAAGGCTATTGCATGAAAAATATCTTCATGACAAGAGACATGAGAGTAGCTAATATAAGCCCCATAAGCCACTTCATCAAGACCATCTCACCTTTGATTTGAGCAAAGTCTTCCCTGACCTTGGAGATTTCTTCCTTTAGGTCGGCTTTTGTCTGGGCTATTTCTTCTTTTAGGTCGGCTTTTGTCTGGGCTATTTCTTCTTTGACCTTGGAGATTTCTTCTTTTAGGTCGGTTTTTGTCTGGGCTATTTCTTCTTTTAGGTCGGCTTTTGTCTGGGCTATTTCTTCTTTGACCTTGGAGATTTCTCCTTTTAGGTCGGCTTTTGTCTGGGCTATTTCTTCTTTGAGGTCGGTTTTTGTCTGGGCTATTTCTTCTTTGAGGCGGACTTCTACTTTGAACAGATTGGTTTCCAACTTAGCAACGTCTTCCTTGACCTTAACGATGTCTCCTTTGAGGCCGGCTTCTATCTTAGGGAGACCCTCTTTGACATTAGAGACACTTTCTTTGAGTATGGTTTCCAGCTTGGACATGTCTTCCTTGATATTGCCCTCCAGCCTGAACAAGTCCTCCTTGGTAGCCAAGTCCCTCCGTGTGTCAAGACCGGCCTCGCTGATAACCCTTACAAAGGCTTCCGTAGCCTCCTCGCCAAGTCTCTCCCTTAGCACCCGTGGTATCGTTATTACACCCATGCACTTATTATACAACCATATCTGAGAAAACACAAGCGCCGATAGGTAGGCTTGACAATCATACCTGCCCCAATGATACAATTAAGCCTACAGACATAAGGAGAAATGAAAACATGGTCAAAGGCAGACAGAAGGACAAAGCCAAAGGACAATCGCAGGAGCACACTCCGGCTCAGGGGCAACTGACCCCACCTGCAGCGGAGAAGCAGACCTCTGCCAAGAAACCGGCAACAAAGGTCTCAAAAAGGAAAAAACCCACACCTGCTAAACCGACACCACAGGACAACGTGGTGATACCGCCGCCGGTTGTGGTGGTCTCAGGGGTCATAGAGTTGCAGGCGGTTTTGATTCCGGAGCTGCCGATGCAGCCGTTGCCGGTGCAACCCATTGCCGATGAGATGCCGGTACAATCCGTTGTCGATGCCTCCGTTGCCGATGAGACACCGGCGCAGACTGCCGATGACGTGGCTGCTGTCAAAACTGAAACTGCGCCTGATTCCGGTGTCGTAATTGAGGAGACGGCACCCGGCAGTATGTCAGTTTTCGTCGAAAACATCGTGGCCTTTAACGAGTTATGCGATATGATGGCGGCTCAAACGTGTAATATTAACGCCATACTTATAGACGGTATCAGGCAGAGCATGTTTATCTCCTATGACATCCTCAAAATGAACCAGGAGATGCTGATGAAGCTGTTTATGAAATTTGGCAATGTGAGCACCCCAAAAACCGGCAATCCGAAATAGACACTACCGGCAGTACGCTGAAAATGTATCCTCTTTATATTTCATGGTAACTATACTTTTACGCATCCTGGATTCCTGGTCAAGCCAGGAATGACACACTTGGAAAACGGCTGTAACTGTCATTCCTGCGAAA
>NZ_JABXWD010000372.1 GCF_019173545.1 Candidatus Magnetobacterium casense
GATCTACCGGCAGGTGGTGGCAAGATCGTCGTGTTCGGTGGCACCTATGATTTTGACGTCAACGTAACAAGGGCCATCGGGAACGTCATCTGGGAAGGTGTTGGCTACGCATCGTACATATCACGGGATGGTGTTAATGCCTGTATAACGGCAGGCGGGTCTAACTGGGTATTTCAGGATATCCGGTTCGATGCGGGTGGTGTGAGTGGAGGTCAACTGATTGGATGCTGGATAGGCTCTGAACATTATGCTATTGACATGGTCAAAACAGGCGGGTATGACGTTGTTATCACCAAAGATGCGAATAGTGAATATTACACGGCAAAATCTTCAGATGGGACTATTTACACGTCAGGGAATTCGGCTTATACCGTAATCCAGTCCACATTAAATAGTCTGGTAACATCAGGGGTAGGAACTCACAGTGCATCCTGTATCCGTGGCAAGCGTATCCTGTTGAGAGAGGATGGCAACCAGACGTCTTGGGAAAGTGCGTGGTCGCTGGGCACCTCCCAGATACAAGTTCCCCCGTTGCAAAATACGGTTTTCGACACTCGCGGAGTACATATAGGAACATCTGGGACGAGTGCCTTTAAATTCGATTCCACGATGGACTCATCGATAAATCTGGGCGTAGTTACCAGCACGACCAAATCACCAATCTTAATCAAGCCGACACATGCCGGACCTGACGGATTGACTATATTTACGATCAACGATTTCATGGTATCCAGCGCAGTGGTTCTAACCGCGCAATCAGGCAGCAGCGCATGTATTGAACTTGACCCGGATAATGGAGACATTATCTATAACACATTCACCGCAAACGATATCCACAATGGAGATTATGGAGTCTACATACAAAATGACGCGGCTAATGGTGTTTACGGAAATACGTTCAACATCCCCAGGATTAAAGGTTGCGACGTAGCAATCCGGGACGGGGATCCGGGCTGCACCAATCACTATGGGAATGAGTGGAATGTGTATATCGGGAGTGCTGACGAGATCGGTATAGCAGCCTATGGTGGGACCAATGTCTGGAACGTGCGCTGTGCTGACGGTATTGCAGTGGCCGGTGAAGCCCTTCATTTTTACTCCGGGGCCAATGACAATCAGGTGACACTCAATGGATTTGCCGAGGCCATAGGATACACTGACGACGGAATACTGAACAGGTTCTATGGCCGGAATTTAGACGTATCAGATTATCGCGGTACATTCAAAGATCTAGCCTACAGCGGGACGCGGGAAGCGTTCTATCCATGCACGTTTGGCGATCCTGATTTTATAGCATATGACGTAATACCGGGGGCTCTGATAAACGCGGAGGGGGAAAACGGATACATTGTAGTTGCCGTGCCGGATGATTTTACCAGTCTGGTGTCGGCTAAAATAGTCTGGATGCCCATAGCAGCAGCCGGGACAACGATGATAACCAGTGTGTCAACTGTCTACGGATCATCAGGCCAGGGGTATAACACTCATGCGGCCAGCGGCACTATGTCACGGGTCAACGTGCAGACCAACTATTGGTATGAGGACAATATATCCAGTACGCTATCGTCTCTAGCGGCTAACGATTGTATAGGGATACGAGCAGCACGGCCAATTGGGAGTGTAGCCAACACGCAGGCAATGATTTACGGATTAAGGCTGACATACGTGTTCACGAGACCATAGACACGGAGGACTAAATGAGAGTCACATTTGCATTGCTGGCAATCCTGTTGATTCTGCCATCGGAGATTTAACTATGAAAACAGTGGTAATTATAGTTCTAACAATATTGCTTTTACCGATGATGCTCAACACGGATATGGGTCTTGAGGCCCAGACTGTTGTATTACAATCCAGTGACGTTACCATACCGACGCTTCAACAGGTGACGGATAAAGGTAATATCACAACCAATCCAATCCAGTTTACAAATACCACTGAATATATTGGGTCTGATAATGCTGGTGATCTGGATATTTATGCAGATGGCACCATTGATCTACATGCCCCTCTCGTGCTGACGGCTGGCAGTCCGGCGGCGAACGAATCTCCGCTGGTGTTTTTACAGGGGCCGCTATTGACCGTTCCTCATGCAGGCGCAATGGAATTTGACGGTACAGGAATTTATTTGACGCCTACCAATCACCGGAGATTTATCTCTCTGGCGTCCGATTCGGTTATAACTACCAATACAGCGACCACAGTTGCAACCACCGTTTTATGGTCAGGAGTGTTGAATGCTGATGAATTAAGAGCACATCGTGTGTACGAAATTAAAGCGTGTGGGACATATACCACTCATGATGCTGCCGACACGGCCAATTTATCAGTCAATGTTAATGGTACGTCACTGATAACGATCACGACGCCAGCAGGTGTCGTAACCGATGATCCGTGGTCTATTGATGCATGGTTCACAGTCCGTTCTATCGGGGCGGCGGGAACGGTTTCAGGATATGCTCAGGTAATTAGCTCGGCAGGTATAACCCAATCTGTAAACGAAGAAGTGCATGTTGATACTACGGCCATCAATACAATATCTATCCAGTGCGCTTGGAGCGATACCCCCAATGAATTGTATTTGACTCAGGCGTGGCTAGCGGAGGCCGATTGATATGAATAGATTTAATTTATTTCTCTTTTTTTTATTGCTACTTACAATCATATTACCCCCTATGGCGATGGCCGATGGTATTGCATCAGCACAATATGAACCAGGTGAGGATGGGACAATTTATGCCCAAGTGTTAAGTGCCACGGGTTCGCCGGTAGCCACGGCTACAGTGACATATACCATGCGTAATGGGGCAGGGGCAATAGTGCAATCTGGCACTTTGACATATGTAGCAGGCAGCAATGGGATGTACTCAGTTGATTTTACAGCCCCGAATGATGAGGGAATATACTCTATAGAATATGTATCTGCCAGCCCGACACTATACGGGGCCACTGATATTCAAGTCAAAAGCACACCGTCATGGTGGGAGGATAGTATCATGTTTGTAGCATTCGTATTATTAGCATTGGGAATGATGGTCGCCGGATATTTTCTCAGACACTCCCCACTGGTATTTGCCAGTGGCATTGTCTGGGTGATATTCGCAATCTGGGCATACCAGGAGAGATCAGGGGTTACCGATATCTATTTCCTAGTGTTCTGGTTGGGAATACTGATGGCAATCATCGCATGGATAGAGGGTGCTGTCATGCCAAGGGATCGTGACATGATTTATAACCATGACGACAACGATATTGCCAAAGCGGTCGATGATATCGATGGTGAGCCGGATTCGTGGGATTCTCTAC
>NZ_JABXWD010000373.1 GCF_019173545.1 Candidatus Magnetobacterium casense
ATGTCTTTCTCCTTTCTGCATGTGTTATTACATACAAATATTATTACACATAAACCACTTTTTTTCAATACTTTATACATCGTCCACGCTTGTTTGGAGTGCTACCAACAACGGAAGTATGATATGTTATTGTATGCAAAATAATCAGCACCTCGTGGTATCCTCTTAAAAAAGAATGGTAAGATGGGGTCAAGGGGGCTGGCCCCCTTGCAGGGGAGGTCTGAGGAGGGGGCGGAGCCGCCCTCCTTCTTTCTTTTACCATGCAATATAAAGAGGATACGAGGGTGCTGTCCCTTTTTTTGTGATGGAGGAGCGCTGCCCCCTCCAACTACGGCACAAAGGCAGCGCAACCACTTCCGGACTGTTTCCCTTACCTCAGACGGCCTCAACTGCCTTGATGCCGGGGATATCGCTCTTGAGTTTGACCTCTATGCCTCCCTTTAGCGTCATGATTGACATCGGACAACTGCCGCAGGCACCAATGAGCTTGACCTTCACGATACCGTCATCAGTGATGTCAACAAGTTCCACATCCCCGCCATCGCGTCTTAGGGCCGGCCTGATTTGATTCAATGCACTCTCTACTTCTGTTCTGTCTACCATTTAAAAAAGCTCCTTTTCTTTTATTGTTAATGTCAGCAATCTCTGCATCATGCCCGATATAGGTTATATATCTCCTTCCTGACGGGACAGTTGCACACAAAGGTATCAGCAAACGGCAGCCGGTAACTGCAGTAGTTGGCATCAAGACAACGCACGAACAACACGTTATCGTTGACAAAGATGTCAACCTTACAGAGCCACTCGACCCTGTTTTTAATACACTGCTGCTCTTTCCTGCACTCTGCCGCCTCTTTAAGTACTTCGTCTCTTATGTTCAACAGTTCGTTCACTTTACATCCTCCTTTTCAATAAGATATATTATAACTTAATCTATGCAAGATGTAAAACTATCGAAAAATTTACGGCAGGCAAGACATACGCAACTGGCCCTTGCCCAACGGGTGCGGATAGAGGCGCTTGGCGTGCAACCGTGTCTTGTTGCCGGCGTGGATGCGGCATTTTCGGACAACAAGGTCATAGGCAGCGCCTGCCTCTTTGACTACGACACCCTGCACAAGGTACATGAGGTTTCGGTGGTGCAAGAGGTGGAGTTTCCGTATGTAGCGGGGTTTCTCTCCTTCCGTGAGGCGCCGGTGATTATCGGCGCCATAAAGTTGCTGCAGACCCCACCCAACCTTATAATCGTCGATGGTCAGGGGATCGCACACCCGCGTCGCATAGGGCTGGCCTCCCACATAGGGGTGCTCCTGGGCATACCGACTGTCGGATGTGCCAAGTCCAGGCTGATTGGCGTCCATCAGGAGCCGGGTCCGCACAAAGGCAACTGGCAGTACCTCTACGACAAGGAGCAACAGATCGGAGCCGTCCTCAGGAGCCGTGACAACGTAAGCCCGCTGTACATCTCCCCGGGGCACCTCATCGATATCAGTGGCTGCCTCGACGTCATCCTGCACACCACCACGCGCTACAGACTGCCGGAGCCTATCCGCTGTGCCCACAACCTGTCGGCGCAAAACAAACGGTTGTTGACATGACAAACGTAGTACTCATATCCCCCTACCCTGACATCACGGTGTTTGGACTGAGGACTATCTCTGCCTGGCTCAAGATGCACGGGCACAACAGCAGGATGGTCTTTCTGCCCGACCCCTATGCCGATGCCCCACTGTCAGACCGTAAAAGGCATACCAGGCAGATATACAGTGAACAGGTGCTCAATCAACTCATCTCTCTCTGTGCCGGAGCAGACCTGATTGGCATCACGCTGATGACAAACTACTTTGAACACGCCGTTGAGCTGACAACGGCCCTCAGGGACTCCCTTGAGGCGCCCATAATCTGGGGTGGGGTGCATCCGACGATCAGGCCGGAGGAGTGCATCAAACATGCCGATATCGTTTGCGTGGGCGAGGGTGAGGAGGCAATCCTTGAGCTGGCAAACAAGATTGCCTCAGGCTCGGACTACCTCTCAACACCAAACCTCTGGCTCAGAACGGCAGATGGTATCGTCAAAAACCCCCTCGCACCCCTCAACCGCAACCTCGATATCTACCCCATACCCGATTACAGCTTCCAAGACCACTACGTCTTGCAGCAGGGGCGTATCCCTCCCCTGGACTACGAAATGACCCGGGAGTTTTTGAGGAGCGGGACGGTGTCGGCCTATCTCAACAAGGTTGGCTATCAGACGATGACCGGTCGGGGCTGTCCACATGCCTGCACCTACTGCATAAACGACACGCTCAAGAATCTCTACAGCGGCAAGGGTGGTTATTTGCGGTGGCGTTCCGTGGGCAATGTCATGGAGGAGCTGTTGTGGGTCAAGGCCAATATGCCCTTTGTGGGGTACATCTGGATATCCGATGACGCCTTCTTTGCCAGGGGGACAAAGGCCATTGCGGAGTTCTGTCAGAGCTACAAGCGGGAGATTGGGTTGCCCTTCAGTGCCCTGGCCAGTCCCCTGACCGTGACCGAGGAAAAGATGGCGCTGTTGGTGGATGCTGGTTTGTGTTACATCCAGATGGGCATCGAAAGCGCCAGCGACAAAACTCAACGCCTCTTTAACAGGCAGAACATGTCAAACGACATCACAATGAAGGCCATCCGGATAATCAATAAATACAAGGACAGGATGTATCCCCCAAGCTATGACTTCATCCTTGACGTCCCCTATGAAACGGACGAGGACAGGATACAAACGCTGAGGTTTATATCGGAGATACCCAAGCCCTATCAGCTTCAGCCGTTTTCCCTGGTGCTCTACCCACAAACCCGGTTGTACCAGATGGCCAAGGCCGACGGCTTCATCACGGATGAGCACAGGGACATCTACGACAAGTCCTACACGATGCGACAGCCAAGCTATCTCAACCTCCTGATGACGTTGTGCCGAAGGGGGAGGTTTCCCGCACCGTTGCTGAGACTTCTCATTGCGCCCTCCGTGGTGCGGCTCTTTAGCAGCGGCCCTCTGAAGCAGCCTTTTAGCAAGGTCTACCAAGGGCTGCATCGCCTGTATCGGCTCGTTAAACGGAGGGGGTAGGCAGGGTTGTTGTGAATATATCTGCTATAAAAGTACCAACTATTAACGATGAATTTGTTCAAGTTAATAAGGGAATACTGGGTGCATAAACTTTTGGTGGGTAAGATAAACGGGGTCAAGGGGACTGGTCCCCTTGCAGGGGAGGTCAAGGAGGGGGCGGAGCCGCCCTTCTTGTGGGGGGTAGGGGG
>NZ_JABXWD010000374.1 GCF_019173545.1 Candidatus Magnetobacterium casense
TCTGCCCCGTCCCGGGCAGGCTTACGGTACCGGCATAGGCAATGTCGTTAATATACACGCCTCCAATCACTGCTATCAACATCAGGACAAGCAGCACCCTCACGTTGAAAACTATGTTGTAGCGCCAATACTTCATCTTTGTCAGACTGTTCTTTTGCCAATACATAACTACCTCCAATGATACTACTTACATTTATTAGCTTTCATTAAAAAACGATATAGTTAATGTTAAATATTTGACATCTCTATAGTTTATTTACATCAAACAACCATTATTTAAGTTCGCTGTTGCCATACTACATGTCGTGTATATATACCTTGACAATGTCACATTACAAACTCTGCAATTAAAAGATATCTGAACCACGATTTAACGGATTAAGAGATTATCAGGATTTATGTTCGAGCAGACCCTTTTTTCCTGTGAATCCTTTAATCTGCGTAATCCTATTTTAGACAATCCCTGATGTTTACTTAAATGTGACATTGTCAAAATACATATAATAATAATAGCACGGGTGACATTCTTTTGTCAAATGTCAAGGTAGAGAGCCGCTGTAGTGGCAGTAGATTGCACTACCCGCTCCCGTTGGTCGCTTACTCCAAAAAAATTGTTCCTGTAAATATTTCTGTGATGAACTTGACAACGTCACATTGCCAAATGTCTACAATAAAAATGTCTGAACCACGATTTAACGGATTACACGGATTATCAGGATTAGATTAAAGGCAGGGCTTAATCTTTTTTTTCCTGTAAATCCTTTAATCTGTGTAATCATGGTTCAGACAATCCCTATGTTTACTTAAATGTGAACTTGTCTCATAAGGCAACTCGCCCTGTTGAATTTACCGTCATTTTTAAGTTAATATATCGTCAATGGTGTAACGATAAGATAAACGCTATATTATGAAACAGAGCGATAAGGGAGGACAAGGTAATGCAAAAGAAGTTAAGGACATTGTTGTTGGTATTTAGTGTTACATGGATGTTTGTGGTGTTTTTACACACGAATGTACCTGGTGTAATGATAGGGATGACCAATGAGGAGCTTACACGGCAGTCTTCGCTGGTGGTTGTGGGCAACGTAGTGGATAAGCAGTCGTTCTGGAATACGGAGGGGACGACGATTTATACGGGTGTCACGATAAACGTTAAGGAGGTAGTCAGGGGGGAAGCGACCCCGGAAACCATAACTGTCCGGTATGAGGGAGGCGAGGTTGGAGATATTGGATTGAGGGTATCCGATACGCCACAGTTTGAAAAGGGCGAGGATGTCCTGGTGTTTCTCAGTCCGGTTGCCAATGTATCTGGCAGAGGGGTATCTGATACCTCCGGGTCATTTTACGTAGTTGGCAGCGGTCAGGGGAAATACTCGGTGGAGATGAACGCCATTGCCACGCGAGGTGGATTCTCCGTAATAAACGACAATAAAGGCAAGGCGTTAAAGAACGTCATTCCGTTAAACGAGCTTAAAGAGCAGATAAGGAGCGTGCAATGAACAACTGGGTCTTAGGAACGTGTCTTTTGCTGCTCGTCTCTCTGCTGATGTTCACCACAAATGCACATGCCTACGGGGTATGTAAGACCGGCGGTGGAGCCACTATAAAATGGGCAACAAATAACGCAACAGTCTATGTCAATCCCTCATCAGGTCCTTCCGGGGCAACAAGTGCATTGCAGGAAGCTATGCAGACGTGGTCAACGGTTGCAACATCGGGTTTTTCATTCACCTATGGAGGCACCAGCTCATCGACAACCTACGACTCAACTGACGCAATGAACCTAATACTCTTTGGAACGTTTTCAGACCCAAGCTATAGCAATACGTTAGCGTTAAACCAGACGTGGTTTTATAACTCAGGGCAGATCATTGAAAGCGACATAAAGTTTAACCTTGCCTATACCTGGGCAACCGACGGGTCAGCCACTGCACATGATGTTCAGAACATAGGCGCTCACGAGTTGGGACATTCCCTGTGTCTGATTGACTTGTATAGCGGCGCTGACACGGAAAAAACAATGTATGGCTACGGCTCTAAGGGAGAGACAAAGAAGCGCACCCTAGACCAGGACGACATCAATGGCATCTCTTACCTGTATCCCGGCTCATCAACCCCGGCTCCGACACCAACGCCCACACCAACTCCGACACCGACGCCCACGCCAAACGTGAAGCATGACTCCAACGACTTCAACGGCGACGGTAAAAGCGACGTCCTGTGGCAGAACACATCGTCAGGACAGGTTGGTATCTGGCTTATGAACGGCACTGCCATTTCAGGTACCGGTTCCCCGGCAACCGTAGCCGATTCCTTATGGCAGATCAAGGGTATAGGAGACTTCGACAATAACGACGGAAGCGACGTCCTGTGGCAAAACGATTCAACGGGGCAGGTGATCATCTGGCATATGAACTCAACCTCGATTGCAGCCGTTGGTTATCCGGCAACTGTGGCCGATCACTCATGGCAGACCAAGGACGTGGGCGACTTCAATGGCGATGGCAGGAGTGATATCCTCTGGCAGAATACCTCAACCGGTCAGGTGGTCATATGGCTTATGAGCGGAGCTGCCATATCGTCTGTTGGCTCTCCGGCGACCGTGTCCGATCTGTCGTGGCAGATCAAGGGCGTGGGCGACTTCGATAGCAACGGCAAGAGCGACATCCTGTGGCAAAACGATTCAACGGGGCAGGTGGCCATCTGGCACATGGACTCAACCTCGATTGCAGCATTAGGTTATCCGGCAACCGTGGATAATTCCGCATGGCAGATCAAGGACGCAGGCGATTTCGACGGCAATGGTAGCAGCGATATCCTATGGCAGAACAGTTCAACGGGCCAGGTGGTAATATGGTTTATGAGTGGATCTGCCATTTCAGGCACCGGCTCCCCGGCAACCGTAGCCGTATCATGGCAGATCAAGAGAGTTGGCGACTTTAACGGCGATGGCAGAAGCGACATCCTCTGGCAAAACAATTCAACGGGCCAGGTGGTAATATGGTTTATGAGTGGATCTGCCATTTCAGGCACCGGCTCCCCGGCAACCCTGCCGCTGTCATGGCAGGTTAAGTAAGGACCATAGGGTCAAGGAGGCCGCCCCCTTGACCCTATTATTTTGTCTATCAAATATCATGCCTGAAAAAACCTGCGTCATTTTAGTATATAGGGGTGAACTGTATCCTCTTTATATTTCATGGTAACTACGCTTTTATGCATCATGGATTCCTGGTCAAGCCAGGAATGACACACTTGGAAAACGCCTGTAACTGTCATTCCTGCGAA
>NZ_JABXWD010000375.1 GCF_019173545.1 Candidatus Magnetobacterium casense
GGGTCTGCGACATCCCCAAGGGCACCATATATCGCATCGCCAGAGAACTTGCCTCATACCGCCCCAAGGCGATGATACACCGCGGATATCACGGTGGCTATGGAGCGGGCTACCTCAACAGCTTCCAGACCGCACGGGCGGTGGCCATTGTCAACGCACTCCTTGGCAACTATGAGCGCACGGGCGGGTTGTACATGCCGTTGCAACCAACGTTAGGCGAGCTAAAGGAGGCAGGGCATCCTTCGCCCGATATCCCCGGGGTTCCAAAGGCCGATGGCTCGGGCATTCCTGGCAGGTATCCGGCGGGGTCGTACTCCGACGGCATCTCACATGCAATACCGGAACTGGCACTCTCTGGTGTGTTGAAGGCGGGCTTTGTCTATCACTCAAACCCGGCCAGAACCAACCCCAATCCCAAACGCGTCATTGCCGGCTACAGGAACTTGCAATTGCTGGTGACCATCGACTGTGTGATGTCGGAGACGGCAGCCCTGGCGCATTACGTGTTGCCGGAGTCCTTCTTCCTGGAGCGTGACGACAGCGTGGACACCGTACACTCGGCAAGGGTGGCTCAACTGACCATCACCCAACAGGTCGTACCACCCATACATGACACCAAACCGTTATTGGACATCCTCAAGGGGATATCCAAGGGCGTTGGCATAGAGAAATACTTTAACTTTACAAACGAGGAGCTCAACCACTTCCGTCTGAAACCATTTGGCGTAACCCTGGAGACGCTCAAGAAAGAGGGCGTCGTTGAAGTCGGGCCGCACTGGGTGGAAGGCTTTAAGCCCTGCAAGACCCCGTCGGGCAAGGTGGAGATATACTCCGACAGACTATCCGCTTGGTCTGTAGACCCCCTCCCAAGATGGCAGGAGCCACTGTTGTCCCCGGATAAGAACGACCCGCATTCTTTCAGGCTTATCCACGGCAAGCAGTCCGTCGCCACACACTCGATGACCGCCAACATTGCCATCCTGATGCAGTTAAGCATTCGTTACAACCTCCTGCGTCTGTGGATGAACACGCAGCGCGGCCAACGTCTGGGCCTCAAGGACGGTGACATGGTCGTCATAGACAACGAGCTTGGCAGGGGCGTTGTCAAGGTCAGGCTCACCGAGGGGATACATCCATCGGCGGTGTGGTTGCCCAGTGGGTATGGGATATTTTCGCAGGCATTACAAAACGCCTATGGCATCGGGCCATCCTACAACGATTTTCTGAACACGCACTTTGACCCCGTCGTGGGGCACGTTATGAGTTCGGAGGTCATTGTAAAGGTGAAAAAGGTATGACGCAAGAAAAAAAACATAAGTGGGTTATGGTTATCAACCCTGCCAGGTGTGTTGGGTGTTATGCCTGTGTAATCGCCTGTCAAAACCAGAACTCGTTGGAGATACCACAATACTACAATCGCATTGAGGAACGTGAGATGGGCGTTTATCCGCATTTCAGCAGGAGTTTTCTGCCCGTGGCGTGTCAGCACTGCGACAATCCGCCCTGCGTAAGGGTCTGTCCCGTTGGGGCATCCTACAAGCGCCAGGACGGCGTTGTCATGGTTGACCATAATACGTGCATTGGGTGTAAGTACTGTATCCTTGCGTGTCCCTACGACGTCAGGATAATCAGCAAACAGCACGGTTACGTCCACAAGTGTAACTTTTGCATCGAGCACGTGCAGAAGGGTGAGCTGCCCGCCTGCGTCACGACGTGTCCGATGGGTGTGCGAACCTTCGGCGACATAAACGACACAAGCAGCGAAGTGCACGGGCTTATCGGCACCCGGAAGACAGGTCTCTTGCAGAAGGAGCTAAATACCAAGCCCTCTGTTTACTACATCCTATGAAGAAAGAAGATAATAGTTCAGCTATACAATTGAAATGTTGTGTATAATCAACCCAATGTCACATTTAAGTAAACATGCAGATTGTCGGTTGCAGAGATTGGAATATGACATTGTCAAGCTAAAGAGTTAACAATTGTCCCGATAATAACTAAAACCATAAAACTAAGTGTAGGTAGAATAAGCTTCTCATATCGATACAACCAATCTTTTTTTGTTATTTCTTCTATATAAAGCGGCTTATCCTCCTTTGTCAATATTTTTACGTTATGGGGATCACTTTCTTTATTCACCACTTTTACAACATAAGGATCACCGTCTGCATTTACTATTTTTACCTCGACTTCATCTGGCATTTAGTCACGGCCTCCTTTTCTAACACTGCCATTTATAGTACTACAACTCCCCACCCCTTTGTCAAGCAAAAAAAAACTGCTCGAAACGCCCTCCTCAACTCCTACCCGCCACCGTGATTGTCCTTAAACCACTCATAGGTCAACCGCAGCCCCTCTTGGAGTGAAAATGACGGCTGCCATCCCAGAGACAACATGGCGCTGCTGTCCAGGAGCTTCTGCATCGTGCCATCGGGCCTGGACGTATCCCACACGATATCGCCCTTGTATCCGACGACGGAGGCGATCAATCCGGCCAGTTCTCTGATAGAGTAGTCCTTGCCGGTGCCGACGTTGTAGTGGACGTTGGCAAGACGTTGGGCGTTGTGCATCACAAAGATCGAGGCATCGGCCACGTCCTCGCTGTAGACGAACTCCCGACGAGGGTTGCCGCTGCCCCAAAGCTCTATCTTGCTGTCCCCTCTGCGTGCGGCGTCGTGGAGCTTGCGGATCAGGGCGGAGAGGACGTGCGAGCTGGTTAGGTCGAAGTTGTCGTAGGGGCCAAACATTGAGTTGGGAAGCAGGGCAATAAAACGCTTGGTATCGTACTGAGTGTTGTAGGCCCTGCACGCTATGACACCGGCTATCTTTGCCGCGGCATAGGCCTCGCTGGTTTGCTCGATCTCCCCGGTGAAGAGATAGCCCTCACGGATGGGCTGCGCAGAGTGCTTGGGATAGATGCAGGAGGAACCATAGAAGATGACGTGCTTGGCCTCGTAACGCTGTGCGGCCTCAAAGACGTTGTCCTGAATCGAAATGTTGGCGTGGAGAAAGTCCGCCGGCCAGGTCTTGTTTGCCATGATGCCACCGGTCTTGCCCGCAGCCAGGAAGACGTACTCCGGCCTGTTGGCGCTAAAAAACGTCTCCACCTCCGCCTTCTCACTGAGGTTCAACTCTGCCCGCGTCATGGTTATCACGTTAGTGAATCCGTGTTGGGCAGAGTTGAACCTCAGTGAGAAGGCGGAGGTGGAGACGTTTTTTAGCGCCAACAGGCCGGAGTACGTCTTCCTGGCTGCGGGCAAGA
>NZ_JABXWD010000376.1 GCF_019173545.1 Candidatus Magnetobacterium casense
GACGAAAAACCTGGACCTGATCCTGAAAAAGATGTGACCCCTGTCCTGTAACACAGATGTCGGGGGCGAGGTATTTTTTGGCACCGGGGTGTCACCTTAAGCGGATCGAAATGCCGTGTCTGTACCGTGTGGACACGGACGACCTCTATGAGGTTGACGATACGGCTTTTGAGTTTCTGGCGATGGCGGCCTCTGATGAGGGTGTCTTGAGTGAGACAACCGACTTCGTTGACTTCTGTATCGGTGAGGGCATCCTGCAGCAGACCCCGCAGCAGGCCAACAGACCAACCGCCCACCGGCACGGCAGGCCAAATCTCCAACAATCGCCTCTGCCGTCGCTGCGATACCTTGAACTACAGATCACGGACGAGTGTAATCTGAGCTGCAAGCACTGCTACATAGAGTCGTCCAGGGCTAACAGGATGACCGTGGAGCAGATATGTGCGGTACTGAGCGAGTTTGAGGACATGCAGGGGCTGAGGGTGTTACTAACGGGGGGAGAGCCGACAATGCACCCTGAGTTTGCACACTTAAACGACATGCTGCCACGCTTTGGTCTGAGAAAGCTACTGTTTACAAACGGTCTGTCACTGAATGCCGACATGCTTGATACCTTAAACGTGGATGAGATAATCATCAGCGTGGACGGCATGAAGGATGGCCATGAGGCACTGCGGGGGACTGGTACATTCAACAGGACGTTGGAGGCCATTGCGGCATCTGTCAGCAAAGGCTTTACCACGTCCGTTTCGACGATGATACATGCCTTAAACGTCAACGACTTTGACCACATGCAAGGGATGTTTACAGGGATGGGGGTCAAGGACTGGATAGTTGACATAGCCTCTGTAGCCGGTAACTTTAAGCAACATACAAACCTGAAGGTATCCCCGGCAATTGGCGGGCGACTGTTGAATTACGGTTTTGGTGGAGAAATCCACTACGGTGATACGGACTTTGCCTGTGGCTATCACCTGATGTCCGTCCTGGCCGATGGCAAGGCAGCCAAGTGCGCCTTCTACGCAAGTCAGCCCGTTGGCAACGTAATTGAGGATGGCCTGCTGAGATGTTGGCAGAGTCTTAAGCCAATACCGATAGCGAGCCTGAAGTGTAATGATTGCCCGGAGAAACTGACATGCAGAGGTGGTTGCAGATACAGGGCTGCAGAGTTCGGTGACCCGTTAGGCAAGGATTTCTACAGATGTCAGAAGACACGAACGGAAGATGAAATGTGATTCGGATTCACCGTGATATAGTAAAGGATTCCTTTTTTTAGTTCTTTCGTGTATCGTTAATTATGGACAACAACAATATAAGCATAACGATGACGATATCGTCCGCGGCCAACGGCAGCCACGCGGTGCATATCAACAACGAACCGCCCTACCACATCAAAGAGGCCGATGTCGCCGCACTCCTGACGGAGACGCGCAAGAACTCCTGGCGTACCGACCACAACGCAGGGGCCAAACTCGGAAGGCAGTTGTACGACCTGCTCAATCGTGACGCAAAGCTGCAAGGGATTTTTGACGCAGCCAGGGACGCCAATAAGCACGCAACCCTCTATCTGCAAACGACCTACGACCTGACGCAGTTACCGTTTGAACTGCTGAACAACGGCGGCTGGCTCCTGCTCGAACATGATATACACATAATCCGGCTGGTTGAGGACCGGGGGAAGTCGGCTCAGGTTGCGCCCAAGCAAGAACCGCTAACGATGCTCTTTATGGCCTGCTCGCCAACGGATTTGGACGCTAAATATGTCCTCGGCTTTGAACAGGAGGAGGAGCGCATCTTTAGCAGCACCGGCAATTATAACATCGACATGAGGGTCGAGGACACGGGCAGCCTTGCGGGGCTTAAGCAGACCAACATTCTTGGCGGCGGCTTTGACATCATCCACATAACGGGTCATGCCGGATTCGATGAGGAAAAGGGGCCGGTGTTTTGTATGGAGGACGAGGTCGGCAGGCTGCATGAGGTATCGCCGGATAACTTGTGGGATGCGATTAAGTCTCATCCACCCAGGTTGCTTTTCCTTTCGGGCTGTTCAACCGGGGGTGCGCATGAAGAGACTAACTCGGAGTCGTTTGCGTACAGGATGGCGCAGAAGGGTATACAATGGGTGATTGGTTGGGGTCTGCTTGTCTCTGATACCAGGGCGACTCAGGTGGCGGCTGAGATGTACGGGTGTCTCTCCGGTGGCAGTGGACTGGATCGCGCCTTGAAAATAGCACGACAATCGTTTGAGGGTCAATACAACCCCTGGCCGCTCTTAAGGCTCTTTGGCGACGCAACGCCGGTTGTACCGTTGGTGGCGGCTGGTTTGCCGGTTAAGCCCGTCAAACACGTCAAGCTCAAACACAAGACCCTCAAGGACAGCAACGTGCGTGTGCTGGAGCGTGGATTTGTCGGCAGGAGGCGGCATGTTCAGCAGGGTGTAGGCGTGCTCAGGGGGGCGACTGACAAGTTCGGGCTTTTGGTGCGCGGTACCGCAGGGATCGGCAAGAGCTGTCTCGTCGGCAAGCTCGTTGATAGGTTTGCGGACAAGAAGGAGCTGCTCGTCTTTCACGGTGTCATCAGCGAGGCGGATGTTATCGTGAAACTGAAGAAATTGCTTGACAAATTGGGCAATGAGGATGGTTTAGCGATTCTAACATCTGATAGCTCGTATGAGAAAAAGATAAAGGCCCTCTTCCGCACAGTCTTTAAAAATGAGACTCCAACAATAATATACTTTGATGACTTTGAACAAAATCTTGATCGTAATGGCAATCAGTATTGTGTTAAAAAGGAGCTTGAGGGCATCATTCGTCCCTTTCTTGAGGTGCTTGACTGGGCTGAAGGCAACAGCAACGTCGTCATATCGAGCCGGTATCCCTTCATCCTTGAATGTGATGGTGAAAACCTGCCCGCTATAAAACTCTTTGATATTGCGCTCATGTCCTTTAATGGCGCAGACTTAGACAAGAAGACGAGAGAGCTTTACTCTATCGCCAGGAGCAAACATACCGATATGTATCTCAAGTACGGCGGCGGCAATCCTCGACTGTTGGAGTGGTTAGACGTTATCGCCAGAGACGAGGACAAGTATCGTTTATATGAAATTAAAGAACGGTTGCAGGACAAGCAGGCTGAGTTCATCCATGACTATGGTTTCGCAGTTTCTGGATTCCTGTTTACACAGGAATGACATGGACGGGCCAAAGACGCCATTTGCTGTCATTCCCGCGAAAGCGGGAATCCATTTTTCAAGCCG
>NZ_JABXWD010000377.1 GCF_019173545.1 Candidatus Magnetobacterium casense
CCTACATACATGGTCTTAAAAGCGCTCTCAGGCAGGACCCCGATGTAATCATGTTTGGTGAGATGCGTGACCAGGAATCCGCCTCCGTTGCCCTGACGGCGGGGTTGACCGGTCATCTGCTCTTTACAACCCTGCACACAAACGACGCCGCAAGCGCCATTACGCGCCTCTTTGACATGGGGATACGGCCCTTTATGCTGTCATCGACGTTGGTGTCTATACTGGGGCAGCGTCTGGTCAGGCTGACCTGTACTCAATGCAAGGAAGAATATAAACCCAAGACTAACGACCTGGATTTCTTCAGGATATTCATACGCAACTTCGACGTTGATGTGATGTCGGGCAATGTAAGGTTTTATCGTGGCAAGGGCTGTGAGCACTGCATGTACACCGGCTATAAGGGCAGGATTGCCATCCACGAGCTCCTGTGTGTCAACGACGAAATAAGAAGAGGCGTCCTGGAAGGAGCCACCGCAAAGATGGCAGAAAACATCGCAAGAAATTACGGCATGACCTCCATTATAGAGGACGGCCTGCTCAAGGTAATCAATGGACAGACAACTGTTGAGGAGGTATTGCGTGTGGCAAAGACCCTCGAAAACCCAAAGATCACCAGGACCATAGATGAGATACGATATCTGCTTGAAGGGGAGCTGACAAGGGAGCAGATCATTGCCGCCGTGTTTTCCTCCGCCGGCGAAAAAGGTGTAGAGGCATCATAATGCGCTCCGACAGAAAAAGCTGACGCCACACTTGGACAGGGTTGTTCTAAGGCGCACGAGCCGCTTAAACGAAGGTCACTTGTGGGTATTCTCCAACGAACTGCAGGGCAGTCCCAGGGGCTATGCACCAGGGGCCATTGTTGAGCTGTATGACAGGCAGGATAACTTCCTGGCCGTTGGATATATCAATCCACATTCACTGATCTCAGTAAGAATCCTCAGCCGAAAGAGGGAAGAGATAGACGCAGACTTCCTGCGCAGACGCATAATCAAGGCCGTTGAGTATCGAAAGAGATTCCTGCCGGGTAAGGACTCCTGCCGGATGATCTACAGCGAAGGAGACCTCCTGCCGGGCCTCATCGTGGATAAGTACAATGACGTAATAGTAGTGCAGACCCTGACCTACGGGATGGAACGGTTGAAAGATACCGTCCTGAGCCTTCTTGACGATATCCTCGGGCCATCGGCAATTGTCCTCAGAAACGACACCGCTATCAGGCAGCTTGAGGGGTTGCCCCTGGAAAGGCAACTGCTCAAGGGGACGCTGGATAATCTGCCCGTTATAACGGAAGGAGGTTTGAGGTTTGAGGTAGACCCCATGTCAGGACAGAAGACAGGGTTTTTCCTCGATCAGGCTCAAAACAGGGAGGCTTTTGCGCGGCTCATAGAGCCTGGCGGGCGGGGGCTGGACCTGTTCAGTTACACCGGGGCATGGGCGCTTGCCGCGGCATCTGCAAGGGCCGGCGTTACAATGGTTGACACCTCCGAAAAGGCTCTCCAGATGGCCTCAAAAAACGCTCTCCTCAACAACCTCCAACACAGGTGCGATTTTCTGCAGGACGACGTCTTTGATTTCCTCAAGAGGCAGGTGCAGGATGGTAATCTCTACGATTTCATAGTCTCAGACCCCCCTGCCTTTGTCAAGTCCCGTACAAACATCAGAGACGGTCTCAGGGGATATGCCGAGTTAAACGCCCTTGCCATGAAGGCATTAAAAAGCGGCGGTTTGCTTGCCACCTCCTCGTGTTCCTACCACGTCACCCGTGGGATGTTTATGGATATGCTTACGCACTGCGCCATTGGCAGAGACGTCTGCATCCTTGACATCCGTTGTCAGGGCATCGACCACCCCGGGCTGCTTGCCGTACCGGAGACTCAGTACCTCAAGTGTGTCTTTGTACAGGTCATCTAAAGCACTCTCTCAAGATCGCTGCCCCCTTGACCCCATACATGGCCGATTTGGCAATTGAATGGAAAAATGATTGACAGAGGCTATATCATTGTGGTAGGGTGATGAGAGAGGTTTATTATGGAGGTAATACTATAATATGTCGCAAAAGACGGTACTAATCGTGGACGACAGCAGTTTGGCACGCATGATGATGAAAAACATAATAGTCCAGGCATATCCGCACTGGAAGGTTACAGAGGCCGGCAATGGCGACGAAGCCCTGACCATTGCCAGGGATAGCGAAATAGCAATAGCCCTGATCGATTTTAACATGCCCGGTATTAACGGGATTGAACTCTCTGCCCAGTTGATGACACTGTACCCGGCAATAAGCATCCACTTGGTGACGGCCAACATTCAGGAGAAGATGCAGCAGCGGGCCGAAGCCATGGGGGTTGGATTCATCCGCAAGCCGGTATCCAGGGATGCCCTTGCCAGGGTATTTGCCGGTGTTGAGGGGGGACAGTAGTCATGGATTTAACCGACATGGAACAGGATGCACTGAAGGAGTTTTTTAACATGGGGCTTGGTATGGCGGCGGATTCACTGAGTCAGATGGTCAAAAAGGAGATATTCCTGTCCCTGCCGCAGCTCGCCGTAGTGACGCATAAGCAGGCCATCGAGTTGGTCAATAATCAGGACGAGGGTAAGCTCGTTGCAGTACGGCAGAATTTTCTGGGTGAACTGGAGGGGACGGCGCTGTTGATCTTCCCCGGGGGCAAGGGCCTGGAACTGGTCAGGACGCTGTTGGGTGAAAACATCCCGCTTGAATCACTGACGGAGCTTGAGCAGGAGACCTTGCTTGATGTGGGTAACGTCATACTGAATGCCTTTCTGTCGAGCTTTACGCAGATGATGACCATTGACTTTGAATTCGAGGCAGCCGAGTTCCTCAAGGCCGACTGTGAAGCCCTGCTTGCCATGAACTCCCACAGACTAGTCCGTTCAGCCAAGCCTGACAATAAAGACGACGAAGAACAGGCATTTTTCCTGATGATGGACTTTAAAACCGAGGAAGACGAGCACAGACACTCCAGCCTCAGAGGTTATGTGGTGCTGCTTTTCTCCAGGGAGGCAATGGCAACCCTGCGAAAGGAACTGCAACGCATCTTAACGACACTATAGGCACACAATTGTGTGTTTGCAGAATTAGCTATAATGTAATAGTTCACCCCCCCAAGAAGTAAGGAAAGAAAGGGGCGGTTTGTGACAGGGGCGGGTGCGAAGAAGTCCCCTTGAGGCGCCGTAAAAATGCCATGTATCTTGTATTTAATCCAATCGAAACGTGCTATATA
>NZ_JABXWD010000378.1 GCF_019173545.1 Candidatus Magnetobacterium casense
TGCCCTGTTGAACCGCAAAGGTAGCAGTCACGTTTTTTGCTGCATTCATCGTAACGGTACACTGGTTGGCAGAGACGGTGTCACAGCCAGTCCAGGAGGAAAATACGGAACCTGTTGTCGGGGTTGCCGTCAGTGTAACGACGGTGCCGGATGTGTAGGTTGCCGTGCCGGATTTGCCGGTCCAGGTCAGGATGCCCGATGAGGCCGTCACGGTACCGGTGCCGGTGCCGGCAAGGGTAACATTGAGCGTGTTTACCTGATACGTCATGGAGATTACACCGGATATGCTGCTGGTGGTTGTGCCATTGGAGGATTTTATGCGGTAGTAGTAAGTAGAGCCGTTCTTTAATCCGGTATGGTCATAGGAGGTATTGTTTGTGGTAAATGCCCCGGAGTTGTTTGTTTCGTTGACTGAAGCCAAGTCCTCGCCCCAGTAGATCACATAGGTGTTTGCACCTACTACGGCGTTCCAGTTAAGGCGCAGTCCGCCATCGATCTGTGTTATCGCAAAGCCCATTGGTATAGGAAGCGCAACCGCTGATGTGGTAAACTTCTGGATGCGATTGTTTTTTTCATCAGCGACGTAGACGTCGTTGGAGGCATCTATGGAAATGCCGGCAGCACTGTCAAACTGACCATCCTCAAGACCTGCGCTACCCCATTTGGCAATAAACGTGCCGGTTGAGTTAAACTGCTGGATACGGTTGTTGCCATAGTCGGCGACGTAGACGTTGCCTGCCCTATCGACAGTCACACCGTAGGGGACATTAAAGTTGCCATCCGTTGGGCTGTTGTTACCCCACTTGGTTATAAATGCGCCGGTTGAGCTGAATTTCTGTATGCGACTGTTGTCATAGTCAACAACGTAGACATTGCCAGCCGTATCAACGGCAATGCCCTTTGGGGTACTGAATTGGCCATCGCCGCTACCGGAGCTGCCCCATGCACCCAAGAATCCTCCCCTCGTACTAAATCTTTGAACCCTGTTGTTAGCGGTATCGGTGACATAGACATCTGTTGGGGCAGTACCGACAGCCCCGACTGCTATCCTGTGAGGGCTTGAGAATTGGCCGTTGCCAGTGCCGGAACTACCCCACGCCGTTATGAACGTGCCGGTTGAATTAAACACCTGGATACGGTCGTTGCCAGTGTCGGCGACGTAGACATCGCCAGCGGCATCTACGGCTATACCAAATGGAGAGGAGAATTGACCGTTACCGGTACCAAAGCTCCCCCAGGAAGATACAAACTGACCATCCTTTGTGAACTTCTGGATACGGTGGTTGTCCTTGTCAACGACGTAGACGTTGCCCGTCATGTCAGCGGCCACGTCTATGGGGGCTGCAAATTGGGCATCTTTATTGCCACTGCCACCCCATTTCGTATAAAACGTGTATGTCCCTGCGGCTGCAGAGCCGGCCAGGAAAAACGAAATCATAATAAAAATCGCTATTGCATTAAACATCGCCTTATTTCGCATAACAGGTACAAGCCTCCTTAATAATATCATGTCTGTTTATTATGGTTTTATAGTGGCCCAGGTTTTCCCTGCTCCACTCTATTCCTTCTTTCTTTCCAGGTAAATGGTCTCAATATCGACCTTAAACTGCCTTGCTATATCGAGTATGTCTTCAATCCTGTCATAGAGGTCCTTATCGTGGTCTGAAGAGTTCCGGCATTTCAGGGATTCTCCCAGCACCTCAAGTTTTTTCTTGCACCTCTTGCCAAGTTCCGTGATGGTATCCATTTCGGCAAAGAACCTCCCCAACAACTCCCAGGCAACCCCCCTGTCACACCTGAAGGCTATTCTTATCGCTATAATATTTTCCTTTACAAACTCAATGAATTTATACAGGCTCAACTTCTCCAGGGTCTCAGGCTTTATGTTATTGATGTATGCCTCTATGCCCTGTGTGCCATCAAAGTCCTTGAGCAATGGCACCAAGGTAGATGTTATTATATCCCTTGTAAGTTCCTCTGTGGTCTTCATGGTTTATAAGACTCTGAAGTGCATCTGCCGACTTATTTACTCTCCTGTCTGACCAGGTTGTTACGGTACTGGATGTAGGCATCGCGCAGGGCAATGTAGGGGTCAACGGCAGAAGTTTTGAGGTCCTCATAATCTCCTATCTGCAGGGAGGTTTTGTTAAAATACCTGTAGACGTTGAGCGAAAGAGAGCCTTCCAGGCTGCCGACATAGCTGATTGGGCTAAGGGCCTGGTCGCCGGCGTAGCCAAAGGAATCCCTCAGGGTCATTGGGCCAAGAAACGGCCAGACTATATAAAATCCATGACCTATCCCGTAGGAGCCGAGCGTCTGTCCGATGTCTTTCCTGTTTGCCTCCAGGTTGAAGTTAGCCGCTGCCACATCGCCCAGGCCAAAGACCCCCAGAGTCGTGTTTATCCCAAAGCGTGCCAGTTCAATCCCAGCATCCTCAAGCTTAAGCTGCAGCAGCGAACTCACAAAGCGTATTGGCGTTAACAAGTTGTGAAAGAAGTTGCTTATGAGACCACGTTCAGGTTCGTCTATAAATGCATTGTATGGGCCGCTCAATGGCCTTATCAGCCAAAAATAGACCTTATCGTTAAACTCAAACATTATACGGTTTGTGACCTCAAAGGGGTCTGCTATGGTGTTATCGGTTGCTTCGCTGTTATTACCGGAGCCATTATCGGCAACAACCGGTTTTTTCATGTAATCCTCACCCCACGCCTTTACATCACCGTAAAATGCCTCGATGGTAAAAAGCAACACGACGTTGACGACAACCAATAAACAGAAATTCCTCACTCTCAGTCTGTTAAACATAGAAATCCTCCAAAGTTTTTTTTATTATACAGCATGAAATATAACAGCTATTGCAGCAAAACGTTCAGGATCGAAATCCTCACCAACCCATTCAACCATATAATCGTGCTCGACATGTTCCGGATCAGAGATTACCTTCAGGAGGTCTTCATACCCCCATGGCCCTCCACAATCATCAGGTGGACATGCACGTTTACCTGTTATGCAGATTGGATATTTGATGGTCGCATCCCTGGGCAGTATCTTCTCTAATAGTATATTGTGTTCCCAGTTATCTCCAAAATCATATGTATATAAAGCCTTTTTGTTATCCATCGAAAAATACGCAGGGATGCTTATTTTGTCTTCAAGGAGGCCGTCTTCCTTAGTTTCACCTATTGAATCCCGCAGACCGGTCCTGGGGTTGATAATCTCAAAGGCGTGCAGGT
>NZ_JABXWD010000379.1 GCF_019173545.1 Candidatus Magnetobacterium casense
AACCGGCAAAGGAAATCTACGGCAAACTGATGTCCACAACGGACGAATTGATGCTCAGGTACTACGAGCTGTTAAGCCACATTTCGGTGGAGGAACTCAATGCGCTAAAGGCCGGCATAGCAGACGGCTCCGTGCATCCCAAGAAGGCCAAGGAGGCCCTGGCCATCGAGCTTACGGCGCGGTATCACTCCATGAACGAGGCTCAGAGGGTGCAACAGGAGTTCGACCAGGTGTTTAAATCACGGCAACTGCCCGATGAGATCGAACAACGCTCTATCCCCTGGAGTGCTCAACAGATGTGGGTGCCACAGATAATGAAGGACGCCGGTCTTGTCACAAGCACCGGGGAGGCCATGAGACTCATCAAACAGGGCGGGGTACTCATCGATGACGCAAAGGTCACAGACACAAAGGCCACTCTGCCTCAGGGCCAATACGTCTTCAAAGTCGGCAAGCGAAAATTCCTGAAGATCAGCCCCAAATGACAATACTTAAGTTTTGAAACCAAACTACAGATATATAATGTTAAGTAAGCTGGTATAGGCTGATGTATTTATTTATGCAACGGAGGTTGTTTTGATGAAGAGAGTGGTTTTGGTTTTGTTTGCAAGCATGTTGCTTGCCGGATGTGTGGTGTATCATGATGCTTCGCTCCTTGACCCGTACTACAGGGGCTGTCATTATGAAGCAAATGGAAACTGGGTATGCGGCTATGACAGAGGCTACAGTATAACGGCTGATACTTGTTGTGATTATCCGGTGGCTTACAGGACAAAGATGCGTGAGTATGAGGTGCCGGTCTATCGGCCATATCCGTATGGTCCGCACTATGGTCCGTATTATCCCTATTATGGTCCTTATTATCCTTATTGAGGTGAATATAATGAACAAGATAGATACAGGTATGTTTTGGAGAATAGTTAATCTTATAGCCGTAGTGATTTCCGTGTTTATAATGTTATCGTTTATGAACGTCTTGCCGTCCTTTGGTGAGCAAATCGAAGATAAGGACACCGTCTACGTAGAGGACACAAGAGGGCCGGTGCTGAGACCGGTGGCGGATAAGGTGGTCGTACACGACGCCCCCTACTATGACCCCTACAGGCCACATATGAGAAAGATTTCAAGGCCCGTCCCGCTTGAAATCTACAAGAGCGTCAACCCCATGGGCAACCTCAACGCCAATATGATATATCTTGCAGACCAGCTCAAACGCAACGTCGATATGCAAGACGTCAGCCTTCCGATCATCGTGACGTCGTTTCAGAACCTGGACAACCTCAAGGAGACAAACCGCCTGGGCAGACTCATAGCCGAAAGCCTGATCCACGAATTTCAGGTCAGACACTGGACGGTCATAGACATCAGACTTGTAACAGACGTGATCATGAACGATAGCGGTGAGTTCTCCCTCAGCAGGGACATCAAAAAGGTCAAAGACCTCTACAACGTAGGCGCTATCGTCACGGGCACGTACAGCATAGCCGAGGATTGCATAGTGGTCAATGCCCGCCTGATGAACATCAATACCGGCGTGGTGCAGTCCAGCGGTCAGGTGGCAATTCCCTTTGGCGGCATCGAAAGCCTCATGCAGCGATACACGCAGCCCAAAAATATGAAAATAAAGGGCGAAAACTTTGAGAAATAGGGCACTGCTCTCAATAGCCCTTGGAATCCTGCTGGTGCCGGCGCTGTTGCTGGCCAGCGGATGTGGCGGTGTGTTCAATGAGGTGTCATCGACATTTCGCTGCCGGGACAGGGCCGCATACAACGACGATATAATCGTGCAGTTGAAACTCAAGGACGTCTTTGACGAAGTGGCGGCGGAACTCTGCAGTGCTTCCTGTGCGCAGGGTTGCCTGCCAAACACCCCCGGATGTGTCGGCAAGACGATCATAGTGACCGACTTCGTTGACATAGTGACCCTCATGCCACGCGGGGCAGGGCTCTTTATGAGCGAACTGATGAGAAACAGCATCAACAACACCTGTTGTTACAAGGTCGTGCAGGGCGAGTTCCGGAGCTACTTCAAACTCTCGCCGGATGGCCTGGTGGCATTGACAAGAAATCCCAACGAAATAAAGTCCGACGAATACGCACACAGCGAAGGCATCGTCGGCACATACAAGCTCACCGATGGCAGGTTGTACCTGTTTGTGCGTCGCATAAACGTCCACACGGGAAATATCTCCAAGTTCGTAACCAAGGAGATATCATACAAGTGCATGGGCGATATGATCATCAAATCCGTAAACTAGGTGACTGATTCCAGACTGTCGCATTGTCTTATTGCGCTGATTCAAATCCTTAATATACAATAGACAACACCGGGGGCATTGTTCCCCCACTTATTAAATGAATCAAGACATAGAAAAACTAATATTACAAGATAAGAAAAAAGGCCTGTCTGATAAAGATATTGGTAGCAAATACGGGGTCACACTCAAGGTCATTGAGAGGATTGTTACCAGGGAGTTTGGTGTAAACATATCCAATCCAGCCAATCAACTGCTCCCTTCCACCAAAAAAGACATAAAGACAATTACCCCAAAGGGCTTTGCCGTTGAAAAGACAACCGTCTGGAGCTTTAAGTCACGCGGCACCTGGGCCACACACAATGGCAATTACCGTGGAAACTGGTCGCCTTATATCCCGCGAAACGTTGTCTTAAGGTATTCAAAGAAGCACAACCTAGTGCTTGATTACTTCTGCGGTGCCGGCACCACCGGGGTTGAGTGCAAGCTGCTCGACAGAAACTTCATCGGGATAGACATCAACGCCGCCGCCATAGGGCTTGCCACCGAAAACATGGACTTTGACCCGGGACAGGACCATGACGATACCAGCGCGGAGCTTTTTGTTGGCGATGCAAGGGACCTCAACCGTATCGGCGATGCCACCGTAGACCTGATCTGCGCCCATCCCCCATATGCCGATATTATCCGCTATACACACAATAACGACAAAGACCTGTCGGCTTATGGTGTAGAAAGATTCCTCGATGAGATAGACAAGGTGGCACGTGAGAGTTATCGGGTGTTGAAGCGCAGCGGCCATTGCGCGATATTAATAGGGGATATGCGCAAAAATAAAAACGTGATCCCGCTTGGCTTCCGTGCCATAGAGAGATACCTGATGGCCGGCTTCGTACTCAAGGAATTGATAATAAAGAGGCAACACAATTGCAAAACGACCGGGTTTTGGTACAACAACAGCGTAAAA
>NZ_JABXWD010000038.1 GCF_019173545.1 Candidatus Magnetobacterium casense
GGATTCTCCACAAAGAATGGCTTTATTGGCAGGATTGCATTCTTAGCTTAACACCTATGGGCTCCGCCCCCCTTCAGAACCCCCCGCAAGGGGAGGGGCGAGGCGCCCCAGCCACAAAGAAGTCCCCTTGACCCCATTATTTCACACTCAATTATCATGCCTGAAAAAACCTGTGTCATTTTAGTATACTCCAATCAACCGTGGGTGTAGAGATGGCGGTTGAGAGCTTGACGGAAGACAACGAAAGTCCGGTGAGACCTTTACACCACAAAGACTGAAGTCATATGATAGAAATACAAACCGAATGGACAGATAGAGAATTAAAAAACCTTTGCCGTGAAAAGTTCTGTCAGAAAGAAAAAATATAAAGACTCTCTTGCTGTATTTACGTGAAATAATGTATAGTAATAAGTAGGTATGAGATTATTTTTTTATAATTAGGGAAAAGTAATGGAAAAAGACAACTTAAATATTATGATATTGAACTCAGATCAACGGAGTCAGGACTTTGCCAAGGGGTCACTGAATTACTTGGGCTATGCAAAGGTCCTGGGGGTATCAAAGGTAAACAGTCTGCTAAACAACCTCAAGACCGAAAAGGTAGACCTGCTGCTGGCCGATTACAATACTATAATGAAGTACGACGAGGAACTGCTTGAAAAACTCAGGCAGTCTCACGAGGAGTCCCCGTTGCGTGTCATACTAATGATAGACAGCGATATCAACGTCAGAGAGCTAAAACGGATGTACAGGGAGGGCGTCACCTCCGTCTTGCAATACCCCTTCCAGATGAACGATGTCGAAAAGGCCATTAACGACGCAATCAGGAGCGTCCCCATAGCCATCACCAAGACGGTCAGAAAAATCAGGGACCTGGACTTCTTCTCATTCCTCTCCGACGACGAACTCATGTCGATGCTGAAGATATGCAAGTGCAGAAAATACAAGGAAGGCGATACTATCTTTGACGAAGGCGAAAAACCCGACAGATTCTACGTCATCGTAGACGGGATCATTGCCATCACCAAGGGGATTGAGCGCAAGCGAGAAGAGGTGCTGGCCCGACTGCGACGCGGCAGTTGCTTCGGTGAGATGGGCATCCTCGATGGCTCGCCACGTTCGGCACGCGCAAAGGCCTATGACGACGTCGTGCTGCTGGAGTTCGACAGACGCATCATGGAAGGCTACGACGACATCCTCACCCTAAAACTCTTCAAGAAACTCACACAGGTCTTTAGCAGACGATTACGGGGGGCGAACAACAAAATAAAGGAACTGGCAATCTTCGCCCAGAGCAAAAAGACAGACTCGCAACCTAAGGGCTGACAGGGCAGTACTGCACTTCCTGATCCGTTGTCGATCATTTCACACATCGAGCGACAAGAAGCGGCTCCGCCCCTTTCTTTCTTCTCTTTTCTTTTTTTAGGGGTTAGCCATTTGTTTGAGTTCTTTGAGGCGTGTGACTTCACCCAGTGCTATTAGGGTGTCCCCTGGCATTATGAATGTGTTATGCGTAGGATTGAAAGTCATCTCCCCACCCTGACGCTTTATGGCAACGATGATTATACGCAAGTTCCTACCAATGCCCGAGTCGCTTATCACACGGTCCGCCAACTCCGAACCCTCCGCAACTATGACCTCCTCCATCTGTAGTTCGATGTTGCCGCTCATGGTGGCAAACTCCAGGAAATCCACAACGGCAGGCTTTAAGATCGTGTGGGCAATCTTCAAACCACCGATGTGATATGGGGCAATGACCCTGTCCGCACCTGCCCTGAGGAGTTTCTTTTCGCTGTTATCCTCGGCGGCACGAGCCACGATCTTTATCGTGGGATTGAGCACCCGGGCGCTGAGTACCACAAACAGATTATGGGCATCCGAAGATAACACAGATACCAACCCCTTGGCCCTGTCTATGCCGGCCTCATTGAGTATCTCATCGAGGGTAGCGTCGCCGTTGATAAACAGCATCTCCTCCTTGAGGCGCTCATCCTCCTCTGACTGGTCTATCACAACAAAAGGGATACCGTTGGCCTTAAGCTCCTTGCAGATGATCCTGCCCATCCTGCCATAACCGCAAATTATATAGTGGTCCTTTATTTCCTGTATGCGTTTTTTCAATTTCCTCCTCCCAAGCACCTCCTGCAACTCACCCTCCAGGAGCACCCTCAATCCCACGTTTACCGAATAGGCCAAGAGGCCAACGCCAAAAAAAATAAGCACTATCGTAAACCACCTGCCATGTGGAGACAACGGATATATCTCCTGAAAACCAATCGTTGCAAGCGTTATCACTACCATGTAAAAGGCGTCAAACGTACTCCATCCCTCAATCAAAACAAAACCCAGCGTCCCCAGACACAGGATCAATACTATCAACACCACCGACAGTATCATTCTCCCTCTGAGGTCGTTTGTGCTAAACAAGAAACCCTCTTACCATCTTGATGAACCTGTCCCTGTGGGTACCTGCCCAAAACACCTTGTCGTACAGATAGCACCTGGTAAACTCATTTCTTCCAAGCATAGCGTCGGCTATGAAGCGTTGTTGATAAGCGTTTATCACATTAAAGAGGGGATACCCTCCCCCCGCCCCTCCCATAAAGGGAGGGGAATCTCTGTTGAGAGGGCAATGTCTTTGTCTGTTACTATATTTGCGCTGTGCTGGGTGTTGAGCAATGCCTCATGTTAGACACCGGCTTCTTCTTGCACAGGTGTTTGTTCCTCATGCTGCTCAGGGCCGGACTCCTGTTGTTCAGGGGTGGAGTCAAGTGCCGGCACGTGTTCGGGTACGTAGTAGTTTTCACGCCTTACGTGGGTGTTTTTAAATCTCTCCATGCCTGTGCCGCATGGGATGATCTTGCCCATGATGACGTTTTCCTTAAGCCCCTTGAGGTCGTCAACAAGCCCTGCCAGTGCGGCATCGGTCAATACGCGTGTCGTCTCCTGGAAAGAGGCCGCTGAAACCCAACTGTACGTGGTCAACGATGCCTTGGTGATACCCAACAGAAGCGGTTTGCCTATTGCCGGTCTGCCACCATTGCTCATGACAAGGGCGTTGTGCTCCTGGAACTGAATCCTGTCTACCTGTTCGCCGATCATCAGTTCCGTATCGCCTGCGTCCTCGATCCTGACCTTTCTCATCATCTGTCTGATGATGATCTCTATGTGTTTGTCGTTGATGGCAACACCCTGCAAACGATAGACCTTCTGTACCTCGTCAACGAGGTAACGCTGAAGCTCCGTTGGTCCCAGGATGTCGAGGATATCGTGCGGATTAACGGCGCCATCCATCAGTGCCTCACCAGCCCGTACCCAGTCGCCCTCATGCACGGTTACGTGTTTGCCCTTGGGGACGGTGTATTCCTTTACCACGTCGCCGCCCTTGACCTTTACCACCCTGGAACCCTTGAGCGTGGAAACAAACTCTACCACGCCGTCGATTTCGGAAACAAGGGTTGGTTCCTTGGGCTTTCTGGCCTCAAACAATTCCGCAACACGGGGCAGACCGCCCGTTATGTCCTTTGTTTTTATGGTCTCACGCGGTATCTTGGCCAGGATGTCACCGGGGGCAACTATGTCATTGCGCTCCACGAGCACGTTGGCCCCGGCAGGTAACATGTACCGGGCAGGGATGTGGCTCGATGGCAACTTCAGGGTTGATTTGCCGTGTTCGTCCTTTATCGATATTCTTGGTCTGAGGTTGAGGTGTGGCGGGAAGTCCACGATCAACTTATGTGACAGACCCGTGATTTCGTCAAGTTGCTCCTTGACCGATACGCCCTCTTCTATGTCACCCCATGCCACCCTGCCACCTACTTCCGTAAGGATTGGGGTTGAGTAGGGGTCCCATTCGGCTATTTTCTGTCCTATGACGACCTTATCGCTCTCCTTGACCAGGAGCTTGGCCCCGTAGACGAGGTTGTGCTTTTCCCTCTCACGACCATTGTCATCGACAACGGCCAGGAAGGCATTACGGTTCATGACAACCAGCAATCCCTCACGGTTGGTAACGTAGTTGAGATCGATGAATTTTATGTTACCGCCATGCTTGGAGGCAAGGACTGCCTGCTCGATGATCTTTGTGGCCGCCCCACCGATGTGAAACGTCCTCATGGTCAACTGCGTGCCAGGCTCCCCGATGGACTGGGCGGCTATGATGCCCACGGCCTCACCCATTTCGATCTTGTCGTTTCTGGCAAGGTCTCTGCCATAGCAGTTGGCGCAGATGCCAAAACGCGTCTGGCAGGTCAGCACGGAACGTATCTTTACTCTGTCAACACCGGCCTCTACTATTTTGTTGACGTTTTCGTCAGTGAGTTCGGTGTCCTTGAGCATGATGACTTCGCCGGTGAGGGGGTCTTTTATGTCCTCTGCCGTGAGTCGTCCCATGAGACGTTCCTCAAGGGGCTGGATTATCTCTCCACCTTCGATGAGGGCCGTGATGATTATACCGTCATCCGTACCGCAGTCAACTTCGGTGATAATCACGTCCTGGGCGACATCGACCAGTCTCCTGGTCAGATACCCGGAGTTGGCCGTCTTGAGGGCCGTATCGGCAAGCCCCTTGCGTGCCCCGTGGGTTGAGGTAAAGTACTGAAGCGGGGAGAGTCCCTCACGGAAGTTTGCCGTTATCGGGGTTTCGATGATCTCACCGGAGGGCTTTGCCATCAATCCCCTCATGCCGGCTAGCTGTCTTATCTGTGCAGCCGAACCCCTTGCGCCGGAGTCGGCCATCATAAAGACGCTGTTAAAGGCACGACTCTTTTCGATGTCTTCGGGGGTGAGGTCTTTGCCGTCTTCGGCGCCGAGTTCGGCCATCATGACCTCGGCCACCTTTTCCGTGACGTTGGCCCATATGTCGATGACCTTGTTGTAGCGTTCACCGTTGGTTATGAGGCCGTCGGCATACTGTTTGTATACCTCCATGACCTCTTTTTCGGCCTCTTTGAGGATTTCGGCCTTCTTGGAAGGGATGTGCATGTCCGATATACAGATGGATATGCCCGAACGTGTGGCAAACTCAAACCCCATACGCTTGAGGTTGTCGAGGAACTCCACGGTCTTGCGTCTGCCGGCGTACTTGTGGGAGTAGTCGATGACCTTCTGTATTTCTTTCTTGGTGAGCAGCCTGTTGACCTCTGCAAACGGCACGTTATTTGGCACTACCTCATAAAACAAGACCCTGCCAACGGTGGTGTTTACAGACTGTCCGTTGTGCATCACCTTTATCTTTGTGTGTTCCAGTACCTTTCTGTTGTCGTATGCGATGCGCACCTCATCCATGGATGAAAACACCTTGCCCTCGCCTATAAGGCCGTCTTTTTCCTTGGTCAGGTAGTACAGACCAAGGACCATGTCCTGTGTGGGCAGCACGATAGGCTTTCCACTTGCGGGGGAGAGGAGGTTGTTGATGGACATCATCAGGACGCGTGCCTCCACCTGTGCCTCTATTGACAGAGGTATGTGTACGGCCATCTGGTCGCCATCAAAGTCGGCGTTGTATGCGGTACAGACCAGGGGGTGCAGCTTGATGGCCTTGCCCTCGATGAGCATTGGGTCAAATGCCTGTATACCCAGGCGATGCAGCGTTGGGGCACGGTTTAACAACACTGGATGTTCCTTGATTACCTCCTCGAGGGCATCCCAGACCTCGGGGCGCTCCATTTCGACAAACTTCTTTGCCTGCTTGATGGTTGTGACGTAGCCCTTTTCCTCGAGCTTGTTAAAGATAAACGGTTTAAACAGCTCAAGTGCCATCTGTTTTGGGATGCCGCACTGGTGCAGCTTCAGCTCTGGCCCGACCACGATGACGGAACGCCCGGAGTAGTCCACGCGCTTGCCCAGGAGGTTCTGTCTGAATCGGCCCTGTTTTCCCTTGATCATGTCGCTGAGGGATTTGAGCGAACGTTTTGTGGAGCTTTTTGGTACCTTGGCGCCCTTGGTGTTGTCAAAGAGGGCATCGATGGCCTCCTGGAGCATCCTCTTTTCGTTTTTGATGATAACGCTTGGGGCCTTCAGCTCGAGCAGACGTCTGAGTCTGTTATTGCGGTTGATGACCCTGCGGTAGAGGTCGTTAAGGTCGGAGGTGGCAAAGCGTCCCCCCTGCAACGGCACCAGGGGACGGAGGTCGGGGGGCAGCACGGGGATAACGTCAAGGATCATCCACTCGGGCTTGTTGCCGGAGAACTTGAACGCCTCAACGATCTTGAGTCTTTTGGTCAGTTTCTTTTTGATTCCGATGGAGTTGGCCTCGTTTATGCGTGTTTTGAGATCGACGCTGAGGGGTTCAACATCGACTTTGCGCAGGAGTTCCCTGATGGCCTCGGCCCCCATGCCGGCCTTGAACCTGGTGCCAAACTCGTTGGTATACTTTTTGTATTCTTCGTCGCTGAGTATCTGTCTTTCTTTAAGCGTGGTGTCCTGTGGGTCGATGACCACGTAGCTCTCAAAGTAGAGGACTTTTTCGAGGTTTTTCATGGTCATATCCAGGAGCATTCCGATTCTGCTTGGAACGCCCTTGAGGAACCAGATGTGTGCCACGGGGGTACACAGTTCTATGTGTGCGAGGCGCTCACGTCTGACCTTGGATTGAATGACCTCCACGCCGCACTTGTCGCAGACCACGCCGCGATGTTTCATGCGCTTGTACTTGCCGCAGATGCACTCCCAGTCCTTGACGGGGCCAAAAATCTTTGCGCAGAACAGGCCATCCTTTTCAGGTTTGAAGGTGCGGTAGTTGATGGTTTCGGGTTTTTTGACTTCACCAAAAGACCACTCACGTATTTTATCCGGGGATGCCAGGCGTATGCGTATGGCCTCAAAGTCCTTTGGATTTCTGGGTTTCTGGTATAGGCTGTAGATGTTTTCGGGTGTTTTATCCTGCAGCTCTTTTGAGCCGACAGGCCCCTTTCTCTCCAGGAGTTCTACGTCGAGGCAAAGGCTCTGTAGTTCCTTTATCAGGACGTGGAAGGACTCGGGCACACCTGGTTCGAGTGTGGCATCGCCCTTGACAATGGCCTCGTACATTTTTGCCCTTCCGGAGACGTCGTCACTCTTGACGGTGAGGAATTCCTGGAGCGAGTACGAAGCGCCATAGGCCTCAAGTGCCCACACCTCCATCTCACCCAGACGCTGACCGCCAAACTGTGCCTTGCCTCCCAGTGGTTGTTGTGTTACCAGTGAGTAGGGGCCGATGGAGCGTGCATGGAGTTTGTCCTCGACCAGGTGATGCAGTTTGAGCATGTACATGTATCCCACGGTGACGGATCGTTCAAATGGTTCACCGGTTTTACCGTCATAGAGGATGGTCTGTCCGTTTTCGTTCATGCCGGCCCTTGTAAGCATTTCGCGCAATTCGGTCTCCTGCACGCCCTCAAAGACGGGGGCTGCCACGTGGAAACCTAGTGCCTTTGCTGCCCATCCAAGGTGTGTCTCAAGTATCTGGCCGACGTTCATACGTGATGGCACGCCCAGGGGGTTTAGTACGATATCCAGGGGGGTGCCGTCGGGCAGGTATGGCATGTCTTCCCAGGGGATAACCATTGCCACTACGCCCTTGTTGCCGTGTCGTCCGGCCATTTTGTCGCCGACCTGTATTTTGCGCTTCATGGCGATGTAGACCTTGATCAGCTTGTTGACACCCGGGGGCAATTCGTCACCTTTTTTGAGGCGCTCTATGCGTTCGTCGTACTTTAACTGGAGTTGTCTGATGTACTCCCTGGTGGTTTTGACAAAGTCGTCTATACGAATCAGGACTGCATCTTCCTCTATCTTGAGGCGACCGATCATCCTTTCGGTAATAGCCTCCAGGGCATCACCTTCCAGGATTGTGCCGGCGTCATAGAGTACCTCTTTTGTCTTTGGGTCTCTGAGGTCTTCGGAGAGGGTCTTGCCGCTGAGTTCTTCTCTTATCTTGTTGTTTATTTCTCGTGCTACGATGCGGGTTTCTTCTTCGAAGTCGCGCTGTAGTTTTCTGATTTCGTCGTCTTCGAGGCTTTTTGCCCTGTTGTCTTTTTTGATGCCCTTTCGTGTAAAGACCTTTACGTTGACCACGGTGCCCTTAACACCAGGGGGTACGTAGAGGCAGCTTTCTTTGACCTCTTCGGCCTTTTCCCCGAAGATGGCGCGCAGTAGTTTTTCCTCCGGGGTCAACTGAGTTTCGCCCTTTGGTGTGATCTTGCCCACGAGTATGTCACCAGGCTGGACTTCGGCCCCGACATAGATGACGCCGCTGTCATCGAGGTCGGACAGTGCATCTTCGCCGACGTTTGGGATGTCTCGGGTGATTTCCTCAGGGCCGAGCTTGGTGTCTCTGGCTTCTACCTCAAATTCCTCTATGTGGATGGATGTAAAGACGTCGTCCTTGACGAGTCGTTCGTTGAGGAGTATGGCGTCTTCGAAGTTATATCCCCCCCAGGGCATGAAGGCTACCAGTACATTGCGCCCCAGGGCCAGTTCGCCGGACTCGGTTGAGGAGCCATCACTGATGACATCACCGGCCTCCACCACGTCCCCCACTGTGACCAGTGGGCGTTGATTTATACAGGTGGCCTGGTTGGAGCGGGCAAACTTTACCAGGTTATATATATCTACGCCGCAGTCGTTGGTTCTTATGACTATGCGGTTGGCGTCGATGCTTTCAACGACACCGGAGCGTTTTGCGATTTTAATGGCGCCGGAGTCTCGTGCTGCGGCGAACTCCATGCCGGTGCCCACGATTGGGGCTTCGGTCTGGATCAGGGGCACGGCCTGTCTCTGCATGTTGGAGCCCATCAGTGCCCTGTTGGCGTCGTCGTTTTCCAGGAACGGGATCAGCGAGGCCGATACGCCTACGATCTGCTTGGGGGAGACGTCCATATACTGGATGTCATCGCGGACGAATATTTTAATATCACCGCCCAGTCTGGCCGATATGGCATCGCCTGCGAGGTAGCCGTTTTCGTCGATCCTGGAGGTTGCCTCTGCGATGACGTACTTTTCTCCTTCGATGGCGGAGAGGTAGTTGATGTCGTCTGAGACCTTGCCGGCATCGACCTTTCTGTACGGGGCTTCCATGAAGCCGTACTCGTTGACCCTGGCATAGGTGGCCAGGGAGGTGATGAGTCCGATGTTTGGGCCTTCGGGGGTTTCTATGGGGCATATTCTGCCGTAGTGGGTGGGGTGTACGTCACGCACCTCAAAGCCCACGCGTTCTCTGGTCAGACCGCCGGGGCCCAGGGCGGAGAGTCTGCGCTTGTGCGTGATTTCGGACAGGGGGTTGGTCTGGTCCATGAACTGGCTCAACTGGCTGGAACCGAAGAACTCTTTGACTGCGGCCATGACGGGTTTGGCGTTGATTATGTCGTGTGGCATCAGGTCGTTTATTTCGGTTATCATCATTTTTTCTTTTATGGCGCGCTCCATTCTCACCAGACCGATTCTGAACTGGTTTTCGAGGAGTTCGCCAACGCTTCTGACCCTTCGGTTTCCGAGGTGGTCGATGTCGTCCACCTCACCCTGTCCGGTGCGCAGAGCCAGTAGGTACTTGATGATTTCTATGAGGTCTGTGGCGGTCAGGACGGTTTTGTCCATTGCCTCGTTGAGTCCCAGTCTTTTGTTGACCTTCAGGCGCCCTACGGGTGAGAGGTCGTAGCGTCGTTCGTCAAAGAACAGGCCGTCAAAGAGCACCCTGGATGCTTCGATGGTGGGCGGTTCGCCGGGGCGGAGTTTTTTGTATATCTCCAGGAGGGCGTCTTCCTTGGTGGATATCTTATCCATCAGGAGGGTGTCCCGCAGCGATGACAGGTACTTGACGTTATCGATGAAGAGCAGGCCGAGTTTGTTGATCCTAAGCAGGAGTATCTTTTCAAAGACCACTTCGGAGATCAGTTCGTTTCCCTCGACTATGATTTCACCGGTTTCGGGGTCTACGATGTCGTGGAGGCTGATGCGGTTGACGATTTCTCCTCTGGGTATGGGGATTTCATCCACCGATGCCAGTTGTAGTCGTTTGAGGGCGGCCTTGGTTATTTTTGCTCCCTCTTTAACGATGATTTCTTTGGTCTTTGGGTCGGTGATAGGCGTGTTTGTCTTTGTGCCGGTGAGGATTGGGGAGACCTTGCGAGTGAGCTTGTCTCTGTCGTGTATGGTGATTTCCTCTACGGGGTAGAATATCTTAAGGAGGTCTTCGTTGGAGTACCCCAGTGCCTTGAGGACGATAGTAGCGGGCAATTTTTTGCGTCTGTCTATTCTGACGTATAGGATGTCCTTTGAGTCGAATTCAAAGTCCAGCCACGAGCCCCTTGATGGTATTACGCGGGCCGTGTAGAGCAGTCTGCCGCTTGTGTGTGTCTTGGTCTTGTCGGTATTAAAGAATACTCCCGGGGAGCGATGCAACTGACTAACGATGACGCGCTCGATACCGTTTATGATAAAGGAGCCTGTTTCACTCATCAGTGGGATTTCGCCGATGTAGACCTCTTCTTCCCTTGATTCTCTGAGTTTCTTTTTTCCGTCTTCACTGGTATTCCACAGGTTGAGTTTTACTTTAATCTTGATGGGGGCCGAGTAAGTCAGTCCCTTATCGATGCACTCACGCTCACGGTATTTGGACTCCAGCATGTTGTATCCCATGTACTCGATGGAGGCCATTTCGTTGTAGTCGATTATCGGGAATACGCTGCGGAAGGCCCCCTCCAGACCAACGTTTTTACGTTTGTCCGCGGGGGAGTCTGCCTGCAAAAAGAGCTCATAAGACTGTCTCTGTATTTCAATTAAATAGGGTATCTCTCCTTTCCTTTTAACCTTACCAAGATTGATCCTCTCTCTTAATGCCCTTGCCATGTCACTCCTTACAGTCGTATATAAATTGTCTAAGTCCCCCTTTGTTGGAGACCGCTAAGTCTCCGTTGCGTGGAGACCGCCTTTCATGGTTGTTAAGGACATGTGAGTTTGCTATTTTATATCTACCTTGGCTCCCTGTTCTTCGAGTTTGGCCTTGATGTTTTCGGCTTCTTCTTTTGACACGCCGGTTTTGACTTCTTTTGGGGCGCCATCGACGAGTTCTTTGGCTTCCTTGAGGCCGAGGCCGGTCAGCTCTCTGACCACCTTGATGACCTGGATTTTCTTGTCACCAATGGCGGAGAGGATGGCGTCGAAGCTGGTTTTTTCTTCTACCGGAGCTGCCTCTGCCGCTGCCTGTGGCATGGCGGCCATTGCCACGGGCGCGGCTGCCGAAACACCGTATCTTTCTTCAAATTCCTTGATAAACTCCGACATTTGCAGGATCGTCATATTGTCGAAGTACTGAAATACCTGTTCTTTGGATAAGTCGCTCATTGTGTTGCCTCCTTAGTATTGGCTTATTTGATTTATTTATTGTGTACATCTCTGACAGTTCAAACTGTTCAGTTGTTTTCTGGTGTTTGTTCACCGGCTTCTTTTTCCTTTTTTTCCTTGAGTGCGTTTAGAGCGTGCCCTATGCGACTGACCGTTGCACCCAACAGGCGTGCCATTTGACTTGTCGGTGCCTGGAAGCATCCGGCGATTTGGGACAGCAGCACCTCTTTTGGCGGCAGGTCTGCAATGGTTTTCATCTGTTTGGCATCGAACAGACGCCCCTCCACGCACCCGTAGAGTACCTGAAGTTTGTCGTTGGTCTTGGCGAACTCGAACACCTTTTTGGCCGTCAGTGCAGCATCGTCATATCCGATGGTCACACCTATGGGGCCAGTCAGCACGTCTTTGACTACGGCCAGGGGGGTATCCTTTGCGGCTATCTTGGCCAGGGTGTTTTTGACCACCTTGTACTCAAGTTTGGATTGCCTAAACAGCACTCTCATGGCAGCCATTTCGGCATTGGTCATGCCCTTGTAGTTGGTCAGGACGACGGCCCTGGACTTCAGGAATCGCTCTTTAAGGCTTGCTACAATGTCTTCTTTGCCCTTTTTGTTCATCTTCATCGTGTTGTTGTCTCCATTGTGGTTGTTATTTTGCACCTGTTACAGACATTGACGGTCTCTTGCGATATTGAGGCAGGTTCTTTACACCATAGGAAAGAGTGGACACCTGTGGGGGCATTGCTTTGACTTTAGTTTTGCTTAACATTATGCGTTGATATCACACCGGTCATAGCATAGGGGCTGTTGCCGGAGGGATATGTCACAATCTTTCAAGTTTCGATTTCAAGTCTCAGCAGGCCGACCGTGGTCGTTTACTCTATCACTGTACCTGCAGTCTGTGACTGTCACGTCTTGGTCAGACTTCACATTACGGATTCTTTTATCAGTCGTTATATCCTTGTAATCGTTACAGAGCTGATATCGATTCTGAGACCTGGTCCCATGGTGGAGGAGAGGGTCAGTTTTTTGAGATACCTGCCTTTGCTTGCGGACGGTTTAGCCCTTATGATGGAGTCTATGGCTGTTTTGGCGTTATCGATCAGTTTTTCTGCGGGGAACGATATCTTGCCGATGCGCATGTGTACGATGCCGGCCTTTTCCACCTTGTAATCGACCTTGCCGGCCTTGATTTCGTTGATGGCCTTTGTGATATCAAAGGTCACGGTACCGGTTTTTGGGTTAGGCATCAGTCCACGGGGGCCGAGTATCTTACCGAGTTTTCCGACCATACCCATGAGGTCCGGTGTTGCGACGGCCTTATCGAAGTCGAGCCATCCCTTTTGTATCTTTTCGACCAGGTCTTCTGCCCCGATGATGTCGGCGCCTGCGTCACGGGCCTCTTTTTCCTTTTCGCCCTTTGCAAAGACCAGCACCCTGACTATCTTACCGGTACCATGAGGCAGGACTACGAAGCCTCGTACCATCTGGTCTGATTTTCTTGGGTCTACGCCCAGGTTTACGGCTATATCCACCGTTTCGTCGAACTTCACAAAGTGTTTCTCCTGCAGCACCTGTATGGCCTCTTGCAGGGAGTACTCCTTTGCCCTGGCAGCGTCCATACCGACTTTGTCCATTCGCTCTTTTGTTTTTGTTTCCAGGTCGGCCTTTACTGCCTCATATTTTTTGCCCATCACCGTCTCCTTATTGTTGTATCTGTGTGTGTGATTAATTAACTATGTCTATGCCCATGCTTCTTGCCGTTCCGCTGATTATGTTCATGGCGTGTTCTACGTCGTAGGCGTTGAGGTCCGGCATTTTTTCCTGTGCTATATCTCTGAGCTGTGCCTGTGTGATCTGTCCTACTTTGTCTTTGTTTGGCACGTTGGAGCCTTTTATTACGCCTGCTGCCTTTTTCAGGAGCTGGGAGGCCGGGGGGGTTTTCAGGATAAAGGTAAAGCTGCGGTCCTTGTAGATCGTTATGACGACCGGCACAATGGTATCACCCATAGGCTGGGTCTTGGCATTAAACTGTTTGCAGAATTCCATGATGTTTATACCGTGGGGGCCGAGGGCAGGGCCAATTGGTGGTGCAGGGTTTGCTTTACCCGCCGTTATCTGTATCTTTACTACCGTTGTTATTTCTTTTTTTGCCACAAACGTCTCCTTGCGATCTAATGTCTTTATTATCTCTTATCGTTACTCTGTTTATCGTTACTCTGTTTATGGGGTGTTATTTTTCTGTCGATAACGGGTTTATACTTTTTCCACCTGATAGAAGCTTAATTCCACGGGGGTTTGTCTGCCAAAGATGCTCACCATGACCTTTAATCGGCCGTGGTCGATATCGACCTCATCGACGTAGCCGTTGAAGTTGGAGAAGGGGCCGTCGGTTATGCGGAGGTTTTCGCCTTTTTCGAACTGCATTTTTACTTCTTGTCCGAGGCTTTTTTCCTGTTGTTGCAGGATCAGGTCCATTTCTTCTTCGGGCAGGGACACAGGAGCCATGCCACCGACAAAGCCCGTTACTCGTGGGACGCTGTTTACCAGGTGCCACGTCTCATCGTCAAGTTCCATTTCCACCATTATGTAGCCGGGATAGAATTTTTTATCGCTTTCTTTCTTTTTACCACGCTTCAGTTCTATCACTCGTTCTGTGGGGATCAGTATTCTGCCTATTCTGTGTTCTATGCCTTTTTTTTGCACCTTGTCTTCGATTCCGAGTTTGACTTTTTCTTCATAGCCCGAATACGTATGCACTACATACCATTTTTTTTCCGTTGTCATATCTATTTGATCAGCTTACTCACAAGTTTGGACAACCCCAGGTCTACAAAACCCAGAAACATCGAAACTACAAAGGAAAATATCACCACCACCCACGTTGAACCTATCAGTTCATCTTTACTTGGATAGACCACCTTTTTCGATTCAAGCGTTACTTCTTTTAAAAACGCCTTTATTTTTTCAACCATGCTGCACCCTTCGTCTTCACGATATATATTTCTCCTGATATTACGGCAATTACTACATGTTTCTCTGTCATCGTCTGTTGTTCGCTGCTTCGGCCAACCTCGCCGTGTTCATCTTCCGCCGGCCGTTTTGGCCCACCGGCCACCGGCTTTGGCCCACTGGTTGTCGTTCGCTTTGGCCCACCGGCCCTTTTGCCCACCGGCCGACCGTTGGCAGGCCAGGAGGGATTTGAACCCCCAACACCCGGATTTGGAGTCCGACGCTCTGCCGTTAGAGCTACTGGCCTATATTACACTTGCTTATATGCTACTGTACAACCAACAAATTTGTCAAGCCCACAACTTACCCTTGAAGGCGCTTCATGTTGCCTTTGCCAAGGGAGGGGGTGGGTTAGGCTTTTGTCTCCTTGTGCTCAGTGTGCTTACGGTCGTACCTGCAGAATTTTTTCAGGGTCAGTTTTCCCGTTGTATTTTTCTTGTTTTTTCGTGTTGAGTAGTTCTTACGTTTGCACACGGTGCACTGAAACAATATGATATCTCTCATTTAACACCTACTCCAATATTTCCGTAACGACTCCGGCCCCTACGGTTCTGCCGCCTTCTCTTATGGCAAATCGCAGTCCATTCTCCATGGCTATTGGAGATATCAGCTCTACCGCCACATTGATATTATCGCCGGGCATGATCATCTCAACGCCTTCAGGCAGCTCTACGACGCCGGTGACGTCCGTTGTCCTGAAGTAGAACTGTGGTCTGTAACCCTTAAAGAACGGGGTATGGCGTCCGCCCTCTTCCTTTGTCAGCACGTAGGCCTCTGCCCTGAACTTCGTGTGAGGCGTTATGCTACCTGGCTTGGCCAACACCTGGC
>NZ_JABXWD010000381.1 GCF_019173545.1 Candidatus Magnetobacterium casense
CCACCTCCTCTTTTCAGATTTTTTTTCGTTTCCTCCGGGCGCTTGGGGGCAATATCCTGTCAACGATGTCGTCAACGGTTACAAGGCCAACCATCTGCCCGTCGTCATCCACAACGGGGATGGCAACAAGATTGTACTTGGATATCTTGGCGGCCACGATATCCTCATCGTCGTCGGGTCTGACGGACTTTATGTTGGTTGACATGATTGAGGCCAGAGTCATTTCGCCATCGGAGAGCAACATGTCCTTGAGCGACACCACGCCAATCAGAACGCCATACTTGTCGGCCACATACAGATAGTAGATGGTCTCAACATCGTGCGCTTCGGTCTTAAAACGCTCAATGACCTCCCGCACCTTTGTGTCGGAACTGTAGAGCAAAAACTCGGTTTTCATCAGTCCCCCGGCGGTGTCTTCCTCGTGACTGAGCAGTTCGTGGATGTTTTCGACGTCCTCTTGCTCAAAGGAATCGAGTATCTGTTTGGTTTTGTCTTTGGGCAAGTCGCTTAGTATGTCAACGGCGTCATCGGGGGCCATTTCCTCGATGATGGCAGCGGCCTTTTCGGGGGCCATGTTGGAGAGTATCTCCACCTGAGTGCCGGATTCCAGCTCGGACAGGGTCTCGGCGGCGGATTCAACATCCAGGGAGCGAAAAAAACTCTCACCCTCGGCCCGTGACACCGAGCTGATTATGTCGGCCAGGTCTGCCGGGTGTATCTTTGCCAGCTTCTGGGTCACCTTCAGCGAAATCGACTTTAACCGTGGACTTAACGGCTGCAGGTAGTCCCACCTGATCAGGCTCTCCGGCAGATGCAGCTTTAGCAAAGTCAACAGTTTCATCGCCTTTTTCTCCACCCCCAGGCGCCTGAGCAATCCCCGCATACCAACGTCTATGGCCACAAGAACCGCCCAGTTCCTGTACCCCTCGATCTTTATGTCGTTGACCCTGACCACCTTGGCCCCGTTAATGTCCACGATCTGCTTGTCCAGGACGTCACGTGCCGCAAGCAGGTCTGCATCAAAGGAGTCATACCCTGGCAGGTTGTCATGTTGCAGCGTCGTGGTCATCATCCGCCTGTTGAATATGCTCAGGCTCTTGTAATCCACCCTGTAGAAGTTGTCCCTGCTCTTTATGACGAGCGCTTCGATCCTGGGCAGTGTCTCACCCTTTACAACAAGGACGTCGTGTATCTTGCCAAGCTCCTCGCCCTTCATATCAAAGACGGGCTTATGCAATATTTCACTCAAAAAAATCTCACCAAAGAGCGGCATACAATCTCTCCCTACGTTGTCCGCCTGAAGCGGCAGAAGGTAAACCGTTGCATCCCCTTTGCAGGCGTAACGTGATCAATGCCAAAGGACTCCAATAATTCAAAGTCGTCTCCAAACTCGGCATGTAGACTCTCCGGGCTATACCTCACCACATCCAGACCACTGCACTTTTGCGGACCGTCTATGGCAAAGGTCGCTACGACAAGGTGCCCACCTGGCTTGAGAGATTGCTTGACCGCCCGGACATACTTCCTGCGGTCACCGGCATCCGTGAGGAAGTGAAAGACCGCCCGGTCATGCCAGAGGTCATACTGCTCCGGGAGTTTGACCTCGGTGATATCGGCCTCAAGCCACTTGACCCTGTGCGCTTGTTCCCCGAGTCTCTGGCGTGAGTTTGCCATCGCAGAGGCCGAAATATCCAGGACTGTTATCCTCTGATACCCATGCCCCAGGAGCGTATCTACGAGTGTTGATGCACCCCCTCCAACGTCTATGATGTTGGCATCAGGGGCAATCCCCGCTGCCCCGATCAGTTTCAGTGAGACCTCCGGGTACTCCTCATACCAGCTTACATGTGTGTGCAACTTGTTTGTGTAGACGCCCTCCCAGTGATCTTTACGGTTGAATTTGGAGGTGTTTGGTTCCTCCGACTCTTGGACGACAGCAGAGGTTTGCTGAACCTTGCCCTCCTTGCTTATTACACATCGTAAGTCTTTGTGAACAATGTCTTCCATGTCGCTTGCACTCCTTATGTCGTTTAGCTCCTGTACTGTTTGTTAATGTCCCTCGATTTCTGCTATTTCTGGTACCTTAAGCCCTTGCCGGTATAAAACCGCTTCGATATATTATAGCAGATTTCGATTTGATTAAATACAAAATGCGCGGCACTTCTGTTATAATAAACCAGTATGGGAACAAACGACCTATATTTTTTTGAGAGGGGCACTCTCGGACGTTTATACTCAGGTGTAGCGTTTGTGCTTATTGTTCTGGCCTCTGTCGGTGAATATTTCCTGACAGACAAGGGCTTTACGCTGGAGTTTTTCGTACGGGTGGGAGGGGCTGTTCTTGCCATTGCCCTGCTGTATGTGCTTACGCTGAAAAAGGCCGGACGATCACCCGCACAACTATCGGACAGTGACAGACAGGTAATACTTACCATGTGCTATAAGGACGGGGTTGATCAAAAAAGGAACAAGACCATCCTGGCCTTCTGCGACCTGTTGAGCAAGTTTAACAAACTCACATCGGCCCACCTTGCAAACGTGGTCGAAGAGACCGAGACCGCTGCCCATGGCATCATCAGGAAACTGAAGGAGACAGACGGTTCCATGAGCGAACTGGTCAGCACGTTGACATCCCTGCACGATAAGAGTGAGTCACTGGCCCGGCAGTCAAACACGACGATAGAAAAGAACGAGGAGACCTCCACCGTACTATACAACTATATAGAGAAACGTCTGGTGGAACTGGATAAGGATGGCCACATCGTTGAGGAACTGGTAAAGAGTGCCAACAATATGCAGGCCATGGTTCAGCTGATGAAGGATATCAGCGACCAGACCAATCTCCTGGCGTTAAATGCGGCCATAGAGGCGGCACGTGCCGGGGAGTCCGGACGTGGCTTTGCCGTTGTGGCCGATGAGGTACGCAAGCTCTCCGCACACTCTGAAAAGGCCGCAATCGAAATCGGAAGCGCCATCGCCGCAATGGCAAAACAGATTCAAGGTAATTTCGCCGTCAAACTAGACAAAAAACACCAACATGACGAAGCGGACTTTTTAAAGTCCATCGAGGGACAGCTCATGAATATGGGTGAGGGATACAAATTGGTCAACAACCTCAACACACAGATACTTCAGCGGGTGGGCAGCAGCAGCAAGATCATATCGG
>NZ_JABXWD010000382.1 GCF_019173545.1 Candidatus Magnetobacterium casense
GATAGGTTTATCGCCGATATATAAAAGCGTTTGAAGTGGTAATATTCCATACTGCTTAAGGATTAAGGCACTATATTCGTACATTCGTGCTGTTATGTTTTTATCGTTTGTAGACTGTATCTCAATATGAACGATGTTGCCATCCAACACATCAACCAACAAATCCGGTTGCCTTATCTGTACGCTTGGAAGCTGGATATCCAGGAACTTTCCTGTTTCGTATCCGGTAAGGATCTTCAGGAATTTGGGTGGTACATTCTTAATCAGCTCCTTAAGGAGTTTGTCATATATCTGATGTATCATATAATCTTCTATTTCCTTATTTTTTCCACATCTCTATTATTAAGTATAGCATTTTTCAGTTTCTTTCTTGCTGTAAAAAATCCTGTGATGATATTTTGCCCATAATTGTAGCAAAGATAAAGAAAGGGGCGGCTCCGCTTCTTTGTCGCTCCAGGAGGGGTCAGCGACCCCTTGACCCCAGAATGCTTAACATTCTATCATCACAGAAATATTTACAGTAACCTTTTTTTTCTTGTTTTTAACCGAAGCGACCTCCGATGTATGCTTCTGTTTCTTTGCGGGAGGGGGTTTGAAAGATTTTGTCGGTGAGATCGAACTCTATGACCTTGCCCAGGAGCATGAAGATGGTGTAGTCTGAGACGCGTGCGGCCTGTTGCATGTTGTGTGTGACCACCAGGATGGTGTAGTTGTCCTTGAGCATAAGCATGAGTTCTTCTATCTTTTCGGTGGAGATGGGGTCGAGCGCCGAGCACGGTTCATCCATAAGGATCACCTTTGGCTCCACGGCAATGGCACGGGCAATGCACAGACGTTGTTGCTGTCCCCCCGACAGACCCAAGGCGCTGTCATCGAGGCGGTCCTTGACCTCATCCCAGAGGGCAGAACGGTGCAGACTCCTCTCCACGATTTCGTCAAGCTTCGACTTCTTTGTAACCCCCCCTATGCGCGGCCCATAGGCTATGTTGTCGTAGATGGACTTGGGAAATGGGTTGGACTTCTGAAAGACCATCCCCACGTTTCGTCGCAGGCTCGTAACGTCGTAGTTGGGGTGATAGATGTCCACGCCGTCTATCTTTATTGTCCCTGCGATGGTGACCCCCTCAACCAGGTCGTTGAGACGATTCATACAGCGCAAGAGCGTAGACTTGCCACACCCCGAAGGCCCTATGAAGGCCGCTATACAGTGCTTTGGGATGTCGAGGTTGACATCGATCAACGCCCTCTTGTCCCCGTAGTACAGGGAGAGGTCTACACACTCGATGAATATCTTTTCATCCATGCGTCTATTACCGCCAGACTGTGGCTGCCTTAGTTGTTGTATATCAGTTTGCATTAAACCTCCCTGCATGTTGCCAGTGAATACATTTAAAAGGCTGACGATGTGTATTTTTTCTTGAGATGGTTCCTGATCCTGATAGCCGTCAGGTTCAAAAAAACCACGATCACAATCAGCAGAAAAGTGGTCATATAGACCATGGGCTTGGCCGCCTCCACGTTTGGCGATTGAAACCCCACGTCGTATATGTGAAATCCCAGGTGCATGAACTTTCTCTCCAGATGTATGAACGGGAAACTGGTGTCAATGGGCAGTGACGGTGCGAGTTTTACCACACCGGTCAGCATCAGTGGCGCCACCTCCCCTGCCGCCCTGGCAATGGCCAGTATCAGTCCCGTCAAGATTCCAGGCATGGCAGCGGGGATGATTATGTGAACGAGGGTCTCAAACCTGTTGGCACCCAGGGATAGCGAGCCGTATTTGATATCCTGCGGTACGGCGGCCAGCCCCTCTTCGGTTGACACAATGACCACGGGCAACGTCAACAGGGTCAGCGTCAGGGATGCCCACAGCACCCCTCCAGTTCCAAAGGTAGGCGTTGGCAGCGCACTCTTAAAAAATAACAGGTCTATCGTCCCGCCTATGCCGTATATGAAAAACCCCAACCCAAACACCCCAAATACCATCGATGGCACTCCCGCCAGATTGTTCACACATATGCGCACAATCTTGACCATCAGCCCCTGCCTGGCATACTCCTTGAGGTAGACCGCCGCCAATACACCAAAGGGCATGACCACCATGCTCATGACAAGCACCATAAAGACGGTCCCAAAGATGGCAGGAAACACACCGCCTTCCGTGTTGGCCTCACGCGGCTGATCTGAGATAAACTCCCAGAACTTCGAAATATAGACCCCCGTCTTGGACAACACACCCATGTCGTTTGGTTCATAGAATCTGACCACGGAACTTAGTGGGATATCCTTTACCGTGCCCTCCAGGCTCTGCATTACCACTGTGGTGGCGCCGAGGGTTTGCTTGAGTTTAACCAGCCCGGCCTCCTTGTCGTTATATTGCCCTTGGAGGGTTTCGATGTCGGTTTTGATACGTTGAGACTCGGATTGTGTGTCGTCTTTGCCGAGGCTGTTCAGTTGCAGTCTCAATTGCTCTATCTTTGTGCTTATACCTCCGAGGATATCCTTTTCGAGAGTGGAGATTTTTTTTCTGAGCTTTTTGTTTTCCGGCAGGAGTGCCTTTAGCATGGCCGCAGAGGTGTCATGTCCACTGGCGAGGGGCTTTCCGCCATCATTAACCGCCCTTATAAGACCGTACATGTTGCCCCATTCCGTTCTCTCTATTATCACCGCATCGGATGGATATGTGGTGGTTACGATGTCGTCTTTATCGGTCCACCTGAAGTCGAGGCCGTAGAGGTCGCGGTTGCCGATCTTCAGACGTATCCGGTATTTTTTGGTGCTACCACGCGCCTCCGGCGTTGGGATATGCTCGGAGCCGTCCTCCTGTCCCATGTATTTGGAGCCGTCCTTCAATGTAATTACAACAACCCTCGATGGCCAGAAAAACCCCAGCCCCTTGGTTATTATAAGTAAGAGCAGCCCCCCAACCATCAACAGACTAAACACCAGCGCCGCACCTGTTAACCAGGCATACGGGTCTCCGCTTTTCCAAAAATCTCTCATAACAACTACCCTCAGTAGTATAACTCTTCTGTTACAGAAATTGAAAGGGTGGCATCATCATCTGTTTTATCGGTATAAAAGGCTTGGTGTAGAAGGGGAGACTCTGTCTCCCCTCAGACCCCTCTGCAAGGGGACC